>JAUXWL010000011.1 GCA_030680155.1 Anaerolineales bacterium | reverse complement strand
AAGCCTGCAATCGGCGGGGCGATGATGAAAATGATCGCGCTGACCGTTTCCATTGTGCCATAGGTGATGCCCATTTGCGAATCGTGGACAAGGTCGCGCGCCTGCGCCATGGCCATCGGACGCGCAGCACGGAAGCCGCCCATCAAAAAGTAGCCGAGCATGAAGGCGGGCAGACCTGTCCCCTGCCAGATGAGTACGGCAAATAAAGCCACCAGCATTTGCGCGTACAAAAATCCGTTGCGCGGTTTGAAACGGCTGATGACCAGCGCGAGCAGGGAATTCCCCAACGCGCCCGCCGAAAAGACCCAGCCCGTTTCGCTAAAGGAAAGTTCACGCACGCCTTTCAAGAAATTCGGGGTCAATGGCTGGGCAAGGTACATGGCAAAGACCGCAAAGGCATAGATCAGCACAAAGCCGATGAATTTGGTATTGCGCGACAAATGCATCGGCGGCGCTTCGGGATTGTGTTTGTCAATTGGCTGGGGCTGGATGAACAGAATGCACAAAGTGGAAAACACAAAGATACCAAACGCGATGAGATAACTTGTGTTCATGCCATGTTGCTCGGCGATCCAGCCGCCAGTGACAGGTCCCAGCGCCATGCCGAGGCTGAAGGTCGCAGTCGTGAGCGAAAGCGCCGTCCCGACCGACCATTTTCCACGGGCAGCAGTGACATAACTCCCGAGCGGTGAGGCGACGAATGCCGTCACGCCGTACAAAAATAATCCCGCCAGATAGATCGGCAGGGATTTGGCAATGCCCATCAGCAGCGTGGAGACGACGCCAAATGTCCACGCGGCGATCAACAACGGGCGGCGTCCGATGCGGTCGGCCAGATGTCCGCCGGGGATGTGCGTGATCGCCATGAAAAATCCGAACGCGCCCAGCGCGAATCCGATCTGCTGTTTATCCAGCAGGAATTCATTTTCCAAACGGATCGGCACGAAATTAAAAAACATCCCTTCGCCGAACCCCCACAGCAAAAGGGCGCTTGCAATAAAAAACAGATTTCGATTCAAGTTTCCTCTTTAGGATGTCATTGCGAGCGCGGAGCGCGAAGCAATCCCCAACTCAACGAAAAGATTGCTTCGTCGCTCGCTTCACTCGCTCCTCGCAATGACATTAGTTATAAAATCCCGCGCCAGTTCGAACACCCGCCGACGCTCCGCATCACGCGTGACGACGTGACCTGATTCGGTTACATACGCCTTTTCCTTCACCGGAGCATTGACCAGCGACTCGTAAATCCGCTCGAGATTTTCATGTG
>JAUXWL010000116.1 GCA_030680155.1 Anaerolineales bacterium | reverse complement strand
CATGCTCGCAGGTACAAATTGCGCCAAAGGGAATGCGAAATTTGTGACCGTGCTGGGTATAATTTAGCTCTTTGGTAGTATAAAACTTTGTGTTGGAGAAAAAATGACGCAGCCGATTAACTTAACTTCTGATGACCCAATTCTGGAAAGTTTGAACTTCAAACCGTATCGGAATATGGCTGTCAGGCATGTGAGACCTTTCCTGCCTTCCGCCAATGAGCCGCAAACCATGGATGTGGTTACTCCATGGGGCGCCACTCTGACGGCAAAAAGCGGCGATATGTTAATCAGTGAAGTCGATGCGCCGGACGATGCCTGGCCCGTGGATGCCGAAATATTTGATGCGACCTATCTGGTGACAGAGCCAGGGTTTTGTATAAAAAAGGCGGTTACGATGCTTGTGCCGATGAAGGATGTGGCGGGCGGAGATGAAGACCAGATGGTGACCGTCCATAGTTTGGAGGGACCACAGACTGTGCGCGCAGGCGATTTTTTTCTTGCCAGGGGAATCAAGGGCGAGATATGGTCCTATCCAAAGGGGAAAGTTGAAAAGATAATGAAACCCGCCGAGTAACTCGGCGGGTTTCATTATCTACCTGTTTTTCTTCCCCGCAGAGTCTTTTCTTGATACCTTGGGGATTGTGGCTCGCCTGGCTGGAGATGTATCATCAAGCATCATCCTCTCAAGCGCGCTATCTATCGCGCTGTAGATATATTGTGTGGTGTTGATGGTTTCGATCTTTCCGCCGGTCTCGCGCATTAATTCCACCATGTGCCGGGTCAGTTGCTCGTCACGGTCTTTGGCCCGCCCGCCGACGTTGTTCCAGATGGCAATCAGGGTTACTTTGGATGTTCCGCGAACCAGCGAGGAGTAGAGCGCCCAGCGGTTGTTTCTTTCGTAGGCGTCGTCATCTTCCTTGGGATTGCCTACGCTTTCAAGTTGATAGTATTCATTCACCATGGGGTGGCTGCATATTTTGTAGAAGCGATCCACCCAGCTTTCACCGCCGGGTGAGACGAATTCTCGAATGTACCCGGATTCTGCCAATGGCAGGTGTACATCCACATGAATGCCTTTTTCAGCGCAGATCTCAGCAAAGATGATTTCACTGCCCGCCGATAGCCCTGCCAGGATGGCGATATCATCGGGACCGGCATTGTATTTTTCAAGGATTTTGGAGATTTCGTGGCGTATCTCTTTTTCCCTATTTGATGGGAAGGTCTTCTTTATCTTGCCGGGGTGGTCAACCATGTAACCGGTAAATAGAAAAACCCTGCCTTCAGGAGACTTGGATTTTTTCCGTTTTTTGGTGGCAGAGGTGCGCTTGTCGCCTGAAACACGGCTGATTTCCTCGTCAAGGATATCTATGGCGGCCTGCACATATGTACTTCGCATATCCAGGGCGCGGAGGATTTCCAATTGAGAGAGAGAGGCTTGCAGGAAGAACAGGTTGCGGCGGGAGGCTGTGAGCGCTTTTCGGTAGGATCGTACAACGGCAGCAGTATTGTCTGATGTTAGCGCGCGTAATTCCGCAAGCGAGACGAGAGTCCAGTAGTCGGCGTTGTCAAGATCAACCTTGGTTTCGAGGGCAAAGACCAGGGCTCCCTTTAGTTCGGGGAATTCCTCGCGGATGCGGGTGATATCGGGGTCGGGGTCTTTTTTGTCGTCAAAACGGTCAGCGAGGTGGATTGCGATGGTGGAAAGAGTGAGCGCGTTTACACCTGGGTAGTAGTTGTTGAGGTCGAACCTGTAGCCTTTTAGATAAGTGTCAATGGCTTTGATCAGCCAGTGATAGGCGTCAAAGGCGGCTTTCATGCGCTTATTTTTGTCTGAAATATGTTTCCAGGATCCAACCCACATTTCCTTGTAGATGCGCCCCAAATAAGAAACTGCTTCGCTGTCATCTGGGAAATCAGTGAGCAAGCCTTCGATTTTGACAATGGCTTCATCCACGCGTCCGAGGCGGTTTAAGTGGAATGCTTCCTTGCGGCGGAAATCCAGGTTGCCAGGGTTAACATCAAGCCCTTTTCGATATTGTACGAGCGCCAGTTCATTCCGTCCCATGTTGGCCAGCGCATTACCGGCTTCGCCGATGGCCTCTTCCTTGATAAGCGGATTTCGAATCTCCTCAGTGAGTAACAGGATGTCGCCGATCCGTTTTTGGCGTTGGGCAATGGTGACGCGTTGTTTCCATTCATTGTATTCCCGCCAGAAACCTGTTGCCAATGGGGTGCGCAGGGACCTGCGATCCGGTTCCTGCAACCCGGAAAGCAGGTTGAAGATGGGGCTGTGGATGGCGTCACGGTCGGATGCCCAGGTGTCTTTTGCCATACGGGCGATGGCTTGAATGTCATTCTTTAAATGCTCAGGGTCTGGAACGCCATCAGAGTTAATATGATAGGGCAGTGTGCGCACATTGAAAATATCAAAGGGCATATAGGCGCGCCCTGCCTGAATATGCATCACGCCGCGTTTGCGGAACGCATGGCGGATGCCAACTTCATAAAAGGCGTTGGCGTTATCGATGCTCAGGTCGCATAAAACAAGGTCTGCGAGAAGAAGCTCCTGAAACATATCTGTTAGGATGTCGCCGGAGGCTGTCTCTTCGTCGGCGCGGAATGGCTCAAAACCCGCCTCTTCCAGCGCGGGTTTGATCATTTGCTTATAGATGGCGTTGAAATCGTACCAGGAACCGTCACCGCCCTTCTTTTTACCGAAAGGCATTACGATAAATGCATGCGGGCGGATTTCGATACGAAGCGGCTTGGAGTCCGCTGTTGGATCAACCTCCGCTTCCTTCTCGACCTTTGGGTTGGTGGCTGCTTCTGTTGATGCTTGTTCTGAAGCTGTGACATCCTTTTTAGATTCAGCGGTTTCAGTTGTTTCAGTCATTTGTGTTCTCCTGTGGAGTGTTCAACATCCAGGCTGCTGGATTATCCGGGTTTAGCCTTTTACGTCCTCGGTCTTTGGATAACGGGACAATAGATCGTTCAGCACACTCATGGGAGTGTCCGCGCTGATTTCCACATTGCTGAATTCCTCTTTGATCTTATCGAGCGCCGAGGAAAGCCCAAGTTTATTCGATAAATTTTCTGCCATTTCGCGCATCGCTTCCTTCATGGCGGCTAGCTCTGCCTGCACCACATCCGAGGCTGCTTCTTCTGCCAAAGCGCCAAGGGCTTCCTTGAATGTTTCGGTGATGGTCTCGGAGGCTTCGTCGAGGGATTTTGTGGTCTGCCCGACAAGCGCATCTTCCATGGCTCTTTTGCTGCGGCGGTCTGAGGCGCGCTGTTCCTGGATGACGCGGTTGATCAGGCTGGCTTCCTCGTCCAGGCTGGATTCCTTGAGCGCCTCCTGCATGGCTTTGATGTATTCCACATTGCGGCTCCAGAGCATATCCTCGGTGGATTGCACCATGCTGTAAAATTCGCTTTGTGTGCGGGTTTCAACTTCAAGGTTTAGCCAGTGGTCAGAGATGATCGTCAATTCCAGGATGACTTTGCTGTAATTTCGAACAACCACATCAAGATTCTTCAGTTCCTGCCAGCCGATAAGGGTTGCCGTGAGCGAGGCAGTTAATGCCACCCAGATCGTCAAATCCCCGCCGAGCGCGGCCAGGAAAGCCCCGGCGGCTCCCGCAAGCAGGATCATCGCCTGCAAGCGGACGCGTTGTTTTTGCAGTTGATTGACCTTTTTTATATGCCAGTTCAATTCGCTCATGAGGCGATAGTTGTAGTATTCATCGCCGGTGAGGTCATTAAACCCCGGGTCGCTGTTGGGGTATTTGGGGTCGAAGCGCGGAGGTGGGGGAAGAATGCCCTTATAGGATTCAAGCACAAGTTCACCGTTCATGCCGCGATAGACAGAACGCTGGATATCGCCAATTCGATGTTCGAGCCATGTGTGGCGCGAAGAATCATTTTGCAGGATTGTGCGGAAGAGGTAAATATCCCGCAGGGATTCCTCTGCTCCGGCGCGGGTGATCAGCCAGTCTCCGGAGGAGAAGAATTTGCTTGTAAACGCTGCCAGCACGGATGCGGTAATGGGGGAGGCAACCAGAAAAACCTTTAATACCACCCTGCCGACAAACGGAAACTCGGCGGGATACAATACCGTTAGAATCGCGAACAGTGTTGCCAGTACGCCAAAGATTGCGATCCATAACCGCAGCCTGTTGAACACCAGGGTGCGGTTCGAGGAAGCCGTATCAAATTGGGCGTATTTTGTCCATGCTGATTCAAGAATGGGGGCAATTCTTTGTTGATTTGTTTCCATGGGGAACGCTCCTCAATAATAACTTTTTTATCTAGTTTTTTATCTAGGGTAGGTTTGAACACAGCAGGCGATATGGGTCTTGCGAAAAGAAAAACTCCCATTCGCTTGGCGCTAAGTTTCTTGTCAACCGCGAGCAGGCAACTTCAACCAGTTCGTCACTGACGATCGGAACAAGCATATTCACATCCCATAATTGCAGGATTTTTCGAGAGACCGAGGAGAGCAGCTTCCCATCCGGGGAGAATTGAATTCCCGAAACGAGGTCTCCGTGCGGGATGCGAATGATCTCCTGCCCGGTATCCAAATCCCAGAGATGCACAAACCCATTAGCGCTGGCGGAAGCGAGCCAGTTTTTGTGCGGGTTGAAGTCCAGCGATGTGACCCTGCCGCCTTGCAGGAATTTATAGCGAGGCTCTGATAAATCGGGGCTGCTCATATCCCAGATGAAAAGACTGCCATCGCTGCTGGTAGTTGCGAGCCAGCTTCCATCATGGTTGAAGGTGATGGATGTGATCCTGCCGACTTGACGGAGGGTGGCGGTTTCTGAGTTTGTTTGCGTGTCCCAGAGGATGGTCTTGTCGGTTAGCCCAATCGCAAGCAGCGCGTCCCTCGGGCTATACGAGGACGTGAAGGCGGTCTCGTTGAATTGGAGATTGTTGACTTGTGTTCCAGTTTCAACTTCCCAAATATATAGCGCGGAATTCCCCTCATTGGTGGTAGCAAGGAAATTTCCGTCTGCGCTGATGGCAAGCCCGCTAATATCAGAGGAATGCGGCAGAAGATGCTTCACCCCGGTCTCGAGATTGTACAGGATCGCCAGGGAGTTGTTGACTTCGGAGTTTTGCGATATGGCGATCCATTGCGAATCCGGGCTTACTTTCATTTGAGCGGTCAGTTCGTCAAAAGATAGAATGTTTTTGGCGAGTGTGCCGTCGCGGAGGGTGGTTATCTGGTCCGTTGCGATTTGCCAGAGAATCCTGTCGTCTGTGTTGACAAGGATCCAGTTACCAGCGGGGTCGAATTTTGCCTTGTTGATGTATTCTGTAAAGACGATATAGTTGACGCGCGCATGTAGGGATGATATGTCCCAGAATGTCAGGTTGCCGTTGCGGTCTCCAATGACGACGGTATTTCCGTCCGGGCTGAACTTCAGGGCAGATCCGATCCCTTCAAGGGATGCTTCCAGCATCAATGCCCCTGAGTGGGAATCCCAAATTCGGGCGGTTAGGTCATAGCCTGTGCTGGCAATCCAATTTCCATTTGGGCTGACTTTTACCTTTTGGGCAAAGCTGCCATGTGCCATGCGGGTTTTCTCCACACCGGTGGCGGAGTCAAATACACGCACCAGCTTATCGTCCGATACAGTGGCGAACCAGGTTCCGTCGGGGCTGATATCCACATCCTCGACCCAATCATGGTGGATTATTACATGGGTTTGCCTGCCAGTCTCTGCCCTTGCAATTCGGGCTGTGCTGTCTTCACTGGCAGAGACGATGATCTTTCCATCCGGACTGAATTCAAAGTTGAATATCTCAGACTCGTGCCTGGGACCGTATTCAAGTTGATTTGTAAACACCCTCCAAAGGCGGATATTTCCCGTCTTTGTGGCAATGCCAGCCCATTCACCTTTGGGATGGAATTTCACGACGCTAATGGGTCCGGCTAAAAAATTGAACGCAAAAACATCCCTGGATTTATCAAGGTTGATGACGGATAGATAACCGTCCTGCCTTCCAACAAGCACAAGTTTATTGTTGGGGCTGAGGGCAATATCCAGGATTTCCGTCGGGTACTCATAGGTTTGTATGAGGCTGCCATCGCTGCCATTCCATACCCCAACTGTATTGTCTTTGCTGGATGTGATCAGAAGTCGGTTGTCGTCTGTTAATAGGGCGTTGGTCACATCTTTTTGATGTTGGACGCAGAACTGTTTTTCGCCGTTCATTTGCCAAACGCAGGCAGTGCCGTCTGCGCTTGAAGTGATGACAGACTGGCCGTCCATGCTGACTTGGATGTTCCATATCCTGTCGTTCTGTCCTGATTGTGCAATCGGGATCGGCATTCTGCTCAGGTTATCGCGCAGGACATCCTGGGCCTCGCCGGATTGAGTGCGTGATAAAGACTCTAATGCAAGCAGGGTGCTGATATCCAACTCGCCGGGGCGTTCCTTGTAGGTGTTTGCTTGTGCTGCGCTTTTTTGAGCTTTGGCTCGGTTTTCGTTCTCCAGGGCAATTTGGGCATTTTCTTCCGCCAATGCCTGTTGGGTCAGGGCGATCTGTTCACTGGCAATTGCTTTATCGGCGCTGATTTGCGCCAGTTTTGCGTTGTCTTCAGCCTTAAACCATTGCGCAACGGCAACAATCCCAAGGATGATACTGAAGGCGGTTACCATGCCCACCCCAATGGTAAAGTTTCTCTGACGGCGGGTTGCATTCTTGCGGCTCTCGCGGATATATTCCGCCTGCACGGGAGTGACCTCGCGGCCTTCCGTCATGGTCGCTTCCATCATCCAGCGCTCGGCTTCTTCCAGGTCTGAGCCTTGCAGGAGATAGATCGAATTGCTCTTTTGGGTCCATTCTGATGCGCGTTGGAAGAGACGGGTGTGCTGTTTTACCCATCCCAGATCGGTTTGGATGCTGTCCACCAATAAGGGCAGGGATTTTTCAAATTTTTCCTTGCGCGAACGCATGTATACCCAGTTTGTGGATGCCAGTTTGGGGTGGATCGGCTGTTTTTTCTCTACCTCGCGGTAGAGAATGGGAATGATTTTTTTATTGCCCTTTACTGCCAGTTCCAATTCACGGTCACAGATTTCTGATTTGAGGGAGTCCGGGCTGATGACGAACAGGAACGCGTCGGCGCTTTCGATGGCTTGTGTGATCTCCGCCATCCAATCTGCGCTAAGGGGAATGCCTTCCCAATCAACCCATACGTCAAACCCTGTTTGGTCAATGGATTCCTTAAGCTTTCGCACAAAGGGTTTGTCTTTGCGCGAATAGGAAAGAAAGATCTTGGTTTTTTTCTCAACAGACATACAGAAGTAACCCCTATCGGGTGAGGAACCAGGCTGCTACGAAACCTTCATGGGTGCCGTCTTTAACTTTTACCCATTGGTTGTTGACACCGATCTTTGCTTCTCCGCCGCTTTCAGCGATGGTGAATTCATGATTGATCGGTACGCGCTTGATGAGGGTTGAATCGCTGATATAGGTCTGACGGCGCAGGGAAACACCTTCTGCCGTAGCGCGGACTTTGATCTCTCCTCCTGCCGGTGTTGCGGGGGCGGAAACTGTTGTTGCCTGAGCGGTGGAGCCGCCTGCGTACTTCACGTACCATGCGGCAACATAGCCTTCTTTTTTGGCGCTATCCTGTACTTTGAGCCACTGGTTTACAACGCCGACCTTGGCAATTGTCTGCTCGGCAGGTTCAAGGCTGATCAACTGCTCGGTGGGAGAGATGCGGCGGATGAGGGTTTCCGCGGAGATGGTTGGTTGACTGCGGAAGGAAAGTTCTTCGGTGGGGAAGAGCGCCATTGCCCCGGCTGGGATGGAGGCAGGCGCGGGCGCCGGGGCGCTGCCACTTGCGTGCTTTAGATACCATGCGGCAACGTAGCCTTCCTTTTTACTGCCGTCCTGTACTTTCAGCCACTGGTTGACTACGCCGACTTTGGCTTTTGTCTGTTCGGCGGATTCGAGGCTGATCAATTGTTCGGTGGGAGAGATGCGGCGGATGAGGGTTTCGGTGGAAATGACGGGCTGGGAGCGGAAGGAGAGTTCTTCGGTTGGGAAGAGTGCGATTGCTCCAGCGGGTACGGGGGCGGGAGCAGCGCCCGGCTGCGGGGCAGACCCTGCCGATGGGGTAGTGGCAGGTACAGGGGCGGCGGAGGCGTTCTTGTCCTCTGAGACAAACCAGGCGGCTACGAATCCTTGATCGCCTTTCGGGTCTTGTACCTTAATCCATTGCCCTTGCACGCCGATCTTGGCGCGGGCTTGCGCTTTGGGTTCGAGGACGGTCAACTCGGTGGTCATCAACAGGCGCTTCCACAGGTATCCGGTGGTGGAGGGTTCGGCACGCAGGGCCAGATCGTCGATGGTATTGTAAATTGGGAAGGCGTCCGCAGGGACGGGGACTTTTTCCACCTTGGGCGGTTCGGGTGCGGCGAGGCTGTAATTTTCAAACCACAGCACGGCGCTGATCTCAGTTGCCAATTTTGCGCCGTTGAATTTGTAGCGCTGGGTCAGGAGTACTTCTTTATCTGGACCATCGCCGCCGTATTTGTAGGGGTCGTAGAGGATGTAATCATCGCCCTTCTTTTGTTTAACCAACACGAAGTGGGTCTGGATGCCCGCCTGTTTGTTCCAATCCACCTGAAGGATGACCGGTTTGCCCGCTGCCACAGCCGCGTCAATTTGTGCAATTGGCGCAGGAGAGGTTTCACAGGGCTGCATGTCGCGATAGGCGCAATTGCCCCATACATATGGCAGCACACTGGGAATAAAGAGCGGACCCTGAAAGCCACCCTTGCTTTTCATCTTGTCGTTGACGGTGACAGGGGTTTCGTTATACCCGATGCCGTTCAGCATCATCGTAACGGAAGTTAGGAGGCAGCCCCATGAACCAATGGTTTGGCTTGAATTTCCGAGTGGGGTGTTTTTCCAGGTTTCGTCGTTCTGGTAAAGATTTTTTGTGACGAACATAGCGCCTGCCTCCTGCTTGTTGATTGGGTTTTTTATGGATTAATTACCTTACCGGGGAAATTAACTGGGGGTATTCTACCCCATTTTGTTTGCAATGAAATTGCAATTTTTTAAGGTTGCAGCCAGCAATTCCAAATCTAAAATTGTGCAGAAGGCAAAGATGCCAAACCTTAACGCAAAGACGCAACGCCGCAAGGCTTTTTTAGGATTGCCCCTGCGCCAGATGGTACTCTTGCCGATTCCGTCGAGGAAAGGTCAAAATCT
>JAUXWL010000393.1 GCA_030680155.1 Anaerolineales bacterium | reverse complement strand
TCACGTTCCATGTCGTTGTAAAAGTAGACGGCATCCTCACCGCGTTTTTTGATGACAGTCGCATGGCTGACATGCCCGCCGCCCGTCAGATAATACATGGGCGGGTTGTTTTCGGCATTGCCAAACACGATAAACGCATCCAAATTACGGGCTTGCATGATGGCATCGAGATCAGATTTCATGAGAGAGTCTCCAAGTAATGAAACATGTAGGTCACGCTTGAAGCGTGACAAATTTCAAAAGCAAAGTGCGGCGGGTTACAAACCCGCCCTACAAATTATTCTTCAAACCCACCAGCAACGCCCCCTCCTGTTCAGGCAGGACAGTGCGCGGGTCAAGCAATACTTTATCGTTTTCGGTGCGGGCAATGATGGGCGGATTGTTCTTTCGCAAAGCGCGCAAAAATTTTTCGGCAGATTTCACTTGCAACTCAAGCAAGAATGTCGGGATGGATTCGTCCGGCAGCGACCCGCCCCCCACTGTGGACTGACCTTGCACAACATCTCCCTGCCCCAACTCATCCCGCCACGCCTCCACCCGACCTTTGACCTGTTTCAGTGTCAGGGACATCATCCTCACGACAGGCACTTCCCGCTCCGCCTCGTCCTTGAGGTAATGCAAAAGAGTAGCAGACAATCCCGCCAGGCACGCCTTATCCGCGCGGACGGCTCTCGCCAGCGGGTGTTTCTTGATCTTATCCAACAAGGTTTTTTTACCAATGATGATGCCCGCCTGCGGACCGCCGAGCAGTTTATCGCCGGAGAAGAGGATGATATCCGCGCCCGCCTGCATGGATTCTTGCACGGTTGGTTCATGGGTGAAGCCATATTTGGTGGTGTCATACAATGCGCCTGAGCCGAGGTCATCCACCACAGGGACGTCAGCTTGATGAGCGGCAGTGACGATGTCTTTAAGTCCCGGTTCTTCGGTGAAGCCGACGATCTTGAAGTTGGAACGGTGTGCGCGCATGACTAAAGCAGCGGATTCCTCGAGAGCGGATTGGTAATCGGATAAACGGATTTTGTTGGTGGTGCCGATTTCCACGAGCTTTGCGCCGGATTGTTTCATCACATCGGGCACGCGGAAGCCGCCGCCGATCTCCACCAGTTGCGAGCGGGCAATGACCACTCTCTTTTTATTTGCCAGCGCCGAAAGCGTGAGCAAAACCGCCGAGGCGCAGTTATTGACCACCAACGCCGCTTCTGCACCTGTAAGTTTTTGCAACAGGGATTCAGCATGAATTAGACGAGAACCGCGCTTGCCTGTTTCGAGGTCAAATTCGAGGTTGGAGTAGCCGCGTGAGACGATGTCCATGGCGTGGATGGCGGCGTCGCTCAGCGGGGCGCGCCCCAAATTGGTGTGGAGGATGACGCCCGTGGCGTTGATGACGGGGAGCAGAGTCGGCTTCGTCCATGCGGTGAGGGTGGAGTCCGCCTGGGCGAGGATCAAATCTGGTAGAGGCAGGGCAATGGTCGGGTCCCCTTCGACGCGGCTCAGGGCGAGGAGTTTGAAGCGCGCACGGACGTCATCCAGAATCTGGCGCAGCGCATCCAGGGTCAATGGTCTGCCGAAGCGTGCAATCAGATGTGCGGCGGTTTCGGTTTGCAGAAGCTGGTCAATGGAGGGAAGGTCACGAAGCGTCATGGTTTTCGTCATCGGGGATTACGGGCGGGCGGCGATTGGCTCTCTCACGGAGGCGGATGAAATATTCGGCGGCGATCAACCCGCCAGCGAGACCAAGAATTACATAAAGCGTGAGCACGCGCCCCAGTTGCAGCCAGGCAAGGGTGACGCCGTACACGCCAGCCCACATTGCCTGACGGAGAATGACATTTGCGTCGGCGGGCGGCTCGGTGGGAAAACGTTGATGCAGGAAATAGACAATGGGCAGCGCCGTGCCGGTGAGCGCCATGAGGAGCAGGGCGAAAAATCCCCAGCGCGACCAGACGTATGGCAGGGATATTGTGACGATCAGATACATGCCGCCCCAGCCGATCAGGGCGAGCACCAAGGCGGAAAAGCCGAATGGCTTGAAGTTTGATTTCTCTTCCATTGAGTGGATTATACTTTAACGAGCGGGCTCACTATGCCCCTATATGACAAACCCAAATTCGTTTTTCTGGCAAGCGACAGGATAAAGAGGTGCGAGATGAATGTTTCAGAAGCCATTCGTTTGAAGCGGGCGGTACGGAAGTTTAAGGATGAGACGCTGCCTGACGAAGTTGTTCATGCGATTCTGAACGCGGGACGGCGGTCACAGTCCTCAAAGAATACGCAGACGTGGCAGTTCATCGCCATACGGGACAAGTCCGTTTTGAAGGAACTTTCCACTTGCGGCGAGTGGGCCTCGCATCTGGCGGGCGCGGCGTTGGGAGTTGCGATCCTGACCCCCGACCCTGACGGAAAATTCCAGATCATGTTCGATGCGGGACAATCCGCGGCGTTCATGCAGCTCGCCGCATGGGAGTTGGG
>JAUXWL010000374.1 GCA_030680155.1 Anaerolineales bacterium | reverse complement strand
GTCGCATCGTCCAAAATAAAATCGGTGGCGGGGATTTCGTGGGCTTTTTCGACAGGCGTGGCGGGACGTCCCAGCGACTCGACCTTTTTGTCGGAGTCCGACGACTCCCGTCGTTGGGCATCGAAAGTCGGGAGACTTTCGACTCCGTTTTCCAATTCGTTAATAATTTCCAGCAGGTCTTCGGGGATGTAGGTAAATTCCTGCGCGCCTTTTTCGGTGTCGAAGAAGGCTTTGGCGAGCAGGGCGCGATAAAAAAGGATTTCGGAAGTGGAGGCGGGTTTGAGATGCGGACGTTCCCTGTCACGCCGTCCTGCGCCCATTTCACGGACGTCACCATATTTGCGGGCGAAGACTGCCCACTCCATTTGCCCTTCGGCGCGGACGAGTTCGTCCAACGCGGAGCGGGCTTCGGGGGAGAGAATGTCGAGGGTTTCAGAAACAGCTTCCAGGTCCAGCAGAGAGGCGCATAATTCTTCGAGCGCGGAGTCTGAGTCGTTGGATTCCAATTCAAGTCCCCAAAAATCCCCAACGATGCGGAGGTGTCCAAGATCGTGTTTGTGTAGGGAGTGAAGAAGGTCAGGCATGGGAGGGGGAGTAATACGTAATGAGTAACGAGTGGATTTTACCCGTTTCTTGCCACTCGTTACTCGTCACTTTGCCCATCTACCCATGAACCACTCGCAGTGCGTTTGGTACTATTTCGAAACTGGCCTTCTTCAAATTGCTGTCAAAGCTGGTGAAGACTTCCCCGTCTGCATGGATGTAAAGCGGCAGGTCTGAGGTGAGGGTGATCTTTTTGAACTCGCCCATGCGCACTTGTTTGAAGCGCATGTGTGTGCCTTTCATAAATTCGGGCACAAGTCGGAACATGGTGGCGCGGGAGACTTTGGTGACAGCGACTGTTTCCATTTTCCCGTCGTTGTTCTTCGCATCAGGCGCAAGCATGAAGCCGCCGCCTTCGCGCGGTCCATTGCAGAGGGTGAGCATAAGCAGTTGTCCCTCCCATGTTTCTGCGTCGGTCTCGATCTTCACCTTCATTGGGTTGTGGTTGAGGAGGATGGTCTGGATGACCGCCGTGAGATACATCAGAAAGCCTTTGACTATGGGCAATCTGTGCGAGCGGATGGTGACCACTGCGTCGAAGCCGATGCCGAGGGTATTGTCGAAGTATTCCTTGCGTCCATGTTCATCGGTCATCAAACCAATATCAACGGGATGGATGTTATCCGAGGTAAGCGCGTGCGCCAGCGCGTGGGATGATTTTTGGGTCATGCCGATGGAATAGGCGAAGTCGTTGCCCGAACCAATGGGGACAACAGCCATCACGGGTCGCTTCTCCGCCGGGACCTGCATCAGACCATTCATCACTTCATGCGCCGTGCCATCGCCGCCCAAGGCGATGACCATGTCGTAGCCTTCTTCAGCGGCTTGCTTTGCAAGGTCGGTGGCGTGTGTGGGATAGACCGTCCCGCTCCAGGTCAATTCGCCTTTGAATTCCTGGGCGATCGGACGCAGTTCGTTGGCGGTCTTCCAGGCGCGTCCCATATCGGCCATGGGGTTGAGGATGAGTTTTACTTTACGGGGCATGAATCGACTCCTACGTTGGTTTGTATGGATATAACCCCGTCCAAGTCTGTTTGGTTGCCCGCCTTTATTCTTGGCTCTTACGTAGTTTCAAGGAGCACGTCCAGAAAGCAGCAATTCCAAATCTGAATCTAACAATCTCAACGCAAAGCCGCCAAGACGCTAAGATTTTGACCTTTCCTCGACGGAATCGGCAAGAGTACCATCTGGCGCAGGGGCAATCCTAAAAAAGCCTTGCGGC
>JAUXWL010000368.1 GCA_030680155.1 Anaerolineales bacterium | reverse complement strand
GTCGGGATGCCCGCCGCCGCCTCATCCGCAATGGATTTCATCTCGACTGCCTTGCCGCGTCGAAATACACCATCCGCTGCGAACAACGCTTTTGCATCCGCATCCACCATACGCGAGACAATTGCCCCCGCGCCATACCCTGAGAACAACGGCAGGATAATTCCGCCAATTTTCGCAATGGCAAGTAACGCCACCACGATCTCAGGGGTCATCGGCATGAAGATACCGATTGCGTCGCCTTTGCCAAGTCCCAACGAGCGCAGAGCATTTGCGGTTTTGTTTACTTCTTTATAAAGTTCTTCGTATGTGAGAGTACGTGTAATCCCCTCTTCCCCTTCCCACACCACTGCCAACTGCTCACTGCTCACTGGTAACTGGTATTTATCAACGCAATTATGGACAATGTTCATCTTCCCATCTACGCACCACTTCGGGAATTGAATCCCTGCGGAGAGGTCAACCACACTTGAATATGGTTCGTAAAATTGAATATCGAGAAACTTCAACACCGCATCCGTGAACCATGCTACATCGCTTGTTGATCTTTGCATGAGTTCATTGAAATCCTTGATTCCGTGCAGGCGCATGAATTTTGTCAGGTTGGCCTGTTCGATATGCGCAGGCGTTGGCCGCCAGACAATTTCTCCGCCAAATGTAAATTGTTCGGTCATGAGCTTCTCCTAAGGATTGGATTATCGGAGTCAAAAGTCTCCCGACTTTTGTGAAACAGCTGGAGATTTTTCACTTGGCATCGGTGTCTTTTAGACCCTATTCGTAAAATCGGAATGCAGACTTTAGTCTGCCTTGGCATCGCGGACTAAAGTCTGCATTCCGAGGATTTTCGGATAGGCGCTTAGGCTCTTACTCAAATTCTATCGCAACTTAACAGACAAGTGCGCAGCTAGTTTCCAGAGTGTGCGCTAAAAGTTTGTAGACGATTAAGAGCTTATCCGAAAAATCAGAGTGCAAACTTTAGTCTGCCTTGGCATTGCGGACTAAAGTCCGCACTCCGGGAATTTGAGTGCTCCTTTTCCAGATTGTATCCAATCAACCTCCAAACTATTCCTGATAGATGCTTAAATTCCATGCGATCATCATAGCGCGGTTCGTACCGCAAAAACTTGTCCTCGCAGAGGGTTCATTTTGCGCCCTGGCAGGTCTTGCGGTACTGCGCGGAGTAATACTTTTTTGGAGAATCATTGACACAAACCTTCCCTTGTCCCGCCTGT
>JAUXWL010000365.1 GCA_030680155.1 Anaerolineales bacterium | reverse complement strand
AAGATCACAAATGGGGGCAGGGGAATTGAGAGTATATATGAAACTTAAAGTTCAAACCCGGATTTTGGTTGTTCCTCCCCCATTGTCGCTTTTGGTTTTTGACAATGGGGGAGGTGTCCCGCTTTTTGGGACGGAGGGGGTGGGTTTGGCATTGCACAAGAATCTCGCATCCGCGAAAACGCCGCCCCGGGAGAGCGTCGGGAAAGAGTCCATGCAGAGGCAGGTCGAGATCTACGGCGAGTATTTTGTCTAATAAAGCAGACTGCGCACATTGATACAAAAAGAGACATCCTCGAAATTGGGATGTCTCTTTTTGCATGGTTCACTTACTTATTTGGGCGCGCCCAGGTTGATCCACTGCCTGACGATCTCCAATTCCTCCGATGTGAAGGTGTTGAAATGGTCGCCAAGCTGCACCTGTACCAGAAGGCTTCCCTCGGCATTGCCGGGCAGGATCACTGCGCCATTATCCCCGCCCCGCATGGTGGCGGAGTAAGACGAAAGGTCCAATCCTTCGGGGGCAGCCTCCCCTTCCGTATGGCAGCCTGTGCATTTGATGGCGAAGAGGATGCCAATGTAGTTGTCAAATGTCGGGTCGCCGGTCAATGTTGGGAGTGTCAGGGCAGGTTCGGGCGGGGGGAGCTGCGCTTTGAGAATCTCGCGCAGTGACGGGGCGTCGAATCCTGCGAAAGTGAATACGTTCCCATGGCAGGCGCTGTTCGAGCAGAATGACGTGTTGCTCGTCCCGCCAGGGTCGCTTACGCTGTGACAATTGGAGCAGGAAGGGCCGATGGCTTGATTGTGCAGGCTGATCCAGTTTGGGTTGAGGTGGGTTTCAGGCTCCGGTCCGCGGCTGATTTCGATGTTGATGAGGAAATCTTCCGCGCCTGCCGCTACAGGGATGGAGTGACAAAGGTTGCACTCCAGACGGATCGCTTCATTCTCAGCGTTGAGATGGGTGCCGCCATGACAGCGGAAACATCCCGGCTCATTCATGTGCCCCAGGTTGTTGGGATGGGTGGTTGGGTCGATTTCTTGATCGTGGAAGACCGTGCGGTCATAGATCGCCTGTATCTCTGTTACCGCCTGTTTGATTTTTGCGCCGTTCTGGCTGTAGTAGTCGAAGAGATTTCGTTTGTAATCTTCTTCGATGCCGGCAATGGCTTGCATGGCCTCAGCGCGGGTTTCGTACGTTACGCTGAGGGTTTCCACTGCTTTTGAGTGGATCAGGGGGATGGATGAGTCGATCACGCCGCGGGACATGGACAGGTCAACGGCATCGGCGGGGAACATGAACTCGTGGGTGACGCGGTTGTGGCAGGTGATGCAATCCATGGGCTTGAGCTGGCTTTCATCTAATCCTGCGGGGTCAAACCCGGCTTCGACATCGATATATTCCGTGTAGGCGCCGTCCTCGTTATAAACGCGCACGTATGGGATTTCCTGGCTGAGTTCGTCGGTGGGGTAGTACATGACGTTGTTGGCGATATGCCAGTGGATGCCGCGCGCTTCCCCGGTGCGGGCATCGCCTCCGCCTGTTTTCATGATGATGTAGTTTGTCGTCGCAGTGTTCAGGCGGTCATCGCCGTAGCGGTGGACCAGGCGCAGGCTGTCATCGGAGAAGGTTTCAGGGCGGTGGCACTTTTCGCAGGTTTCCACGGAAGGTCGCAGCGCCTTTGCCCGAATTGGATATTCATACAGGTTGAATATCTGATAATAGGCTTCCTTGATGCCTTGTGTCTTGCGGATGGCCTGATCGAAAAATGAAGCCCGCCCAATGTGGCATTCTTCGCAGGTCACGTTTGCGTGCGGGGATTCCGCGAACGCCACACTCTGCGGAGGCATGGTGTGACAGACCGTACCGCAGAATTGATTGGAGTTCGTGTATTCCCATGTGTGGACCCCGCCAAATACAATGAGAAGCGCCATAACGATCAGGGTGAGATATGGCAGCAACAATATCACGCGCGCTGAATCAGGCGCGGGGAAGAAAAACTTGCGTAATCGTTCTCGAAACTTCATGGTGCCCTTCGTCTTTCTGCAGTTGAAAGTTTGAGCAGTTGAAACAAAACAGGGGTAGATGTAAAGGCGCGTCTACTCCTGGCGGGTTTACGGCGCTGATTCTGTGATGGGCGGGATGGTGGCTAGCGCGGTTTCTTCGGCGTTGATAAAGCCGTAGACTCCAGCGAGCATGCCCAGGGTTAAGAGTGCGGCGATGGGGTAGTAGATCATCTGGCGTTTGCGGATGGTGGCGGCGTTGGGCCTTCGATCCGCAATACCGGCTTTGATGTCTGCCAGTTCGAGGGGATGCTCGTGGAGCATGTCGTCTTCGGTCATTTGGCCGTTGAACATGGCTTTGTTGAAGCGTTTGATGTGTACGCCGTACATGTGCCAGATAATGATGGCAAGCACGGCCAGTACGGCTTCGCCGCCATGCGCGGCTTTTGCGGCAGGGACAAATTCGCCGGGCAGGTAGGTGGTGGCGGTGATGGGGTTCCACATGATGAAGCCGGTCAGCCCCATAATGAGGGCGCCCCAGACGAATGCCCAGTATTCCAGTTTTTCTTCAAAGGTGTAGCGACCCATTTGCGGATAGACTTTGGCAAGCCCGATGTTGTAAAGCAATGCCTGCATACCGTCTTTGGCATCCTGCAAGGTGGGCAGCATGGACATCTGGTCGCGCAGGACGAAGGCGCTGTAGCCCATGACGAGGATGTGCCAGGCGGTGCCGAGCATCATGACGATGGCGGCGCTGTGGTGGATCTCACGCAGGGATTCGATCCCGCCAAATCCGCTCAGGATGGCGCGGGAGAGGGCGGCATCCGGGTAGCGCTGGGGCAGCCCGGTGGCGCCGAGGATGGTGAATGAAAGCATCATGATCCAATGCTCGATACGGCGCGCGAGCGGGAAGCGCAGATAGACTTGAGTGATCTTGTTCATGCGTGTTTCTGTCCTTTCATGCGGTTGACGATGCGCCTGTAAATATCGGTGAGGACAAAGAAGATCATGCCGCCGAGGACGGTGGGGATGAAGAATTTATAGAACAGGTTGACGTAGTAGACGATTGGGTAGTGCTCAGGGCTGGGTTCGTAGTGACCCATCCATGCGGCGGGGAAGTTGGCGGTTGCGCCGGGATGGCAGCGCTGGCATTTGGTGAGCAGGTTTTCCTGCATGGCGATGCCCGTGTTGGGGTCATCGGGTCTGCCAATGTCATGCACGCCGTGGCAGTCGGAACACACCGCAGTATTGACGGGCTGTCCGGGGAACTGCTGTTCAAAGAGTGTGGTGGTCGTACCATGGAAATCTGCTACATAAGTTTTGAGCACGTTGGTCGAAATTCCATACTTTACCATCAGTTCATCGTTATCATGGCAGTCGGCGCACAGGGCAGGGGTGTTATTGTGGAAAGTATCCGTGGTGGGGTCGCCGATATTATGCACGCCATGGCAATCCGTACAGGTGGGCA
The DNA here is from genome assembly GCA_030680155.1 of Anaerolineales bacterium. Taxonomy (GTDB): domain Bacteria; phylum Chloroflexota; class Anaerolineae; order Anaerolineales; family Villigracilaceae; genus Villigracilis. The sequence continues at coordinate 758 of JAUXWL010000365.1, read as the reverse complement.
CATCCGTGTTGCCATCGGCAAGCGCGCTGCCATGTACGCTGTTCTTGTACACATCATATACTTCCGTGTGGCACTGGGCGCAAATGGAGGGGATCTCCTTGCGGGCAGTGATGGTCAACTGACCGCTGGATTGCCCGACGATACGCCCCTGTGTGTGGGGGTTATGGCAGTCGGTACAGAGCGGGGCATTTTCATTACCAGCATCCATCGCGGCTTGATGCACGCCATCATGCGCGGCGGCGAACTGGTCTTCGTGACATTGCTGACAGGCTTCGACACGTACCAGTGAATAATCGCGGAGGTTCTTTTCTTTGACCGTTGGGTGGGGATAGTCGCTGATGTCGGTGTGGCAGTCTGCGCAGAGGACGCTTTCCTGGGCATGCACCGACAAGCCGAACTGGGTTGGGTTAATGGTGACGGGTAAAAGTTCATTGCCAAGTTTTTTTGTTACGTCCTGCTGTTGATGGCAGGCAAGGCAGAAGTCGTTCGAGGGTTTATTGTCGTCTTGCTGATATTGTGGGGATGCCTGGGCGGGCGTTATGAGCGATGCCAGGGCGAAAATAAAAAGCCCCAGTCCGGGAAACAGGAGGAAGGTCTGCATGAAGCGCGAACGATGCGGTTTCCTTTGGTGCATTGCATTCTCCTTCATTAAAGTAATTTCAAAATCTCTACCGTACACGCAAACCCTAAAGCCTGTCCTGAGCTTGTCGAAGGGGTCTCCTTTTCCTTCGCAGATTCTCGATTCGCCGAAAAGACCT
>JAUXWL010000349.1 GCA_030680155.1 Anaerolineales bacterium | reverse complement strand
CCTTCCAGGTATTTTTCTTCGGGGATGATGACCCAAATGGTGAGCAGCCAGATGACAAGAGGAAGGAAGATCAAACCCCACGGAATTTGAAGGATGGTAACCACCCCGCAGTATACGAGAGTCAGACCGATGTACATGGGGTTGCGCGATAAACGATAGGAACCCGAAAGCACCAGCGCTGTGGTGGGGCGGTTGGGATTGGGAGATGTGCGCACGGAGATCATGCCGAGCAAAGCGGGCAGCCCTGCGATCAAATTGGAGATGATCAAGATGGCGCCGACTGCCTGCGCTGTGGTTTTTTCCAAAAAGGGAAGCGGGATGATTTTTTGAAGTGCGAGCGCGATTAAAGCGGATGCGATGTAAATTAAGAATGGGTTGACGATGACTTGGGCGTGATCTGATTTCTGTTCCATGCGGATCTCCTTGGTTGACTAGGCAATCTGATTCTGCTACACTATTTTCCAGTACAGTCTCGCAATATTGGATAAAGTGTGACTTTATTTAATTTATCAAACAAGATAAGGATTGTCAAGTATTTTGAGTAAACAAAAACCGACCAAACGTACCTACAATTCCAGCCGCCGAAAGGAACAGGCGCGCCAAACCCGCCTGCAAATTGTCGAAGCCGCCCGCAGTTTGTTTATCGAACGCGGCTATGAAGGCGCAACCCTCGAAGCAATTGCCACCCAGGCTGGCGTTGCCGTTGATACGGTGTATGCCGCATTTGGAAGTAAGCGTGGGATTCTCTCCAGCCTGATCGATCTTTCGCTGGTTGGGGATGACGAAGCGACGCCATTGTTGGAACGCGAGGGACCGCAGTCTGTTCGGCGTGAGAAAGACCCTCAGCGTCAGGCGGAGTTGTTTGCGAACGATATTACGGCGATCATGGGGCGCATGGCTCCGATTTTCAGCATCATGCGCGCCGCCGCAAAGACGGAACCTGATGTCGGTAAAATGCTTCGCAGGATGCTCGATTCGCGTTTGCAGGGGATGATGGTATTCGTAGAGGCGCTGACTTCCAACAGTTCCCTGCGGGATGGGGTGACTCGACAGGAAGCAGCCGAAACCGTATGGATGCTGACAAGCGCTGAAATGTATAATCTGGCAATTATGGATCGCGGCTGGTCTGAAGAAAAATACAAACGATGGCTGGCAGATGTGCTGGTGAATTTGCTGCTGCCGTACGGGAAATAAAATAGCCCATGAACTGCTCCATTATCATCCGCGCTTATAACGAAGAAAAATACATCGGACGTTTGCTGGAAGGTATTCGCCAGCAGACAATCAGCGATGTGGAAATCATCCTTGTGGACTCAGGCTCCACCGATGCAACCATCTCGATTGCAGAATCATTTGGCGCGAAAGTCGTCCTCATCCCGTCAGCGGAGTTTACGTTTGGGCGTTCGCTCAACTTGGGGATTAAGTCCGCGGCGCGTGAACTGATCGTCATTGCCAGCGCGCATGTCTATCCCGTTTATCCTGATTGGCTGGAGACCCTGCTGCGTCCATTTCAAGATGCGCAGGTTGCGCTCACCTACGGCAAACAGCGCGGAACCGAAGGCTCGAAATATTCCGAGCATCAAATTTTCCACCAGTGGTATCCCGATGCGGGAAATCTCAATCAGGCCACCGCATTTTGCAACAACGCCAACGCCGCGATTCGCAAAAACTTGTGGGACGTGCATCCCTACGACGAAACGCTGACCGGTCTCGAAGACCTAGAATGGGGAAAATGGGCGCAGGGACAGGGGCATAAGATCGCCTACATCGCCGAAGCCGAGATCGTCCACATCCACAACGAAACCCCGCGCGGAGTCTACAACCGCTACCGCCGTGAAGCGATGGCATTACGGCGCATCTACCCCGAAGCGCATTTCAATTTGTACGATTTCCTGCGCCTGACCATCACCAATATTTTGAGCGACCTCTGGCATGCCGCCCGTGAACGTGTTCTACTGAAAAGCATCTCATCCATTTTCTGGTTTCGCTTTATGCAGTTTCATGGAACAAGAATTGGGCATCGTGAGACCAGCCTGGTCACCCCGCAGTTGCGGGAGACATTCTATTACGCGCGGGAACGAAAGAGGAAAGATGAAAGCAAACGGGATGTGGAACCGATTCGGTATAATGATAAGAAAAGTGAATAGGGAATGGTGAATAGGAGATTGATGTGAGCAGTGATAACATTCAAGGGTTAGAGACGTTGGAGGCTTGGAAAAAGGCAAGGGCTTTTGCTCTTGTCGTTTACAAGGAGGTTTTGCCATCCCTGCCTGCCGAAGAGAAATGGCATCTGAGTCAACAAATCAGGCGCGCTGCTCAAAACGTCCCTGCGAATATCGCTGAAGGACATGGACGGTTTTATTATCAAGACAATGTCCGTTTTTGTTACATCGCCCGCGGTTCGCTCACAGAAACATATACTCACCTTGTTCTAGCTCATGATTTGCATTATATTCCCGATGAGCTTTTCAGCCGACTGAAAAATCAGATTGAAGAATTGGTTCGAATCATAAACGGATACATCGCCTATCTGAAACGTTCAAAGCGAGGCGAAAAAGAACCCGGAGCCAATTACGCTATCCGAGAAGATCATCCCGAATACCTTGTAGAAGATTTTGCTGACCAGTCTCCACTTAAAGACTCTTAACCCAACCTCCTATTCACTATTCACTATTACCTATGACCCTCTCCCTCACCCCCGCCTCCAACTTCCCCATCCCCACTCTCGCGGACTTGATGACCCGCGGTTTTGAAGGCTATTTCGTCCCCGTCAACATCACCGAAGCGGCGCTTCATACCATGCTCCGCCGTGATGGTGTTGACCTGACCTCCAGCCGCGTTCTAATGAAAGAAGATGAGCCAATCGGCGTTGCCTTCATCGCCCGCCGCGGCTGGACGAGTCGACTGGCGGCGATGGGCATCACATCTCATGCCCGCAATGGCGGCGTGGGGACGTGGGCAATGGAGCAACTGATTGAAGAAGCAAAATCGCGTGGCGAGAAGGAAATGATTCTCGAAGTCATCGAGCAAAATACGGCGGGGGTGAAGTTATACGAGAAAGCCGGCTTCACAAAAGTCAGGCGGCTGGTGGGGTACAAACTCGGAAATCCGCAATCGGAATCGGCGCACGCACTCGAAGAAATAGACATCCGCGATCTGGCACGGCAGGTCACCTATCATGGCTTGAAAGACCTGCCGTGGCAGCTTTCAGGCACGACCATCATGCAGCACACGCCGCCTTCGCGAGCGTTCCGCCTCAACGATGCCTATTGTCTCATCAGCA
>JAUXWL010000339.1 GCA_030680155.1 Anaerolineales bacterium | reverse complement strand
CGCGAAGGCTTTGAAGATTTAATCATGGAAACTGCTTGCGGCTTGCATAATTGGCGTCTGGATTTCCGTTTGACTGTCTGACCAAGATGGAAAGTTCATCCTCGCTACTCAGCACATTTCTTGTTTCCGGTAAAGTCTATTTCACCTATGGGGTTAATGTACTCAACGGCGACTCCAACCGCATTATGACTCGGCACCAGGTCGACGGCGCGCCATTGGGCGGAAGTGTCATGCCTATCACGGCTCTGAATGCCGTCCCTTATAAACTTGGGGAATATTTTTCCGACGGGCAAGCGCTTTCCCTCATTCAGTCAAGCCTGATCGCAAGAACGATCTCAATTTTGCTTTCTGTTCTGATCGCAGTGATGGTATTTTCATGGTCCCGCTCGATGTATGGGGCTTCGGCGGCGCTTGTCTCTCTGCTGCTTTATTTGTTTGACCCCAACCTCATTGCTCACTCCCAAATTATCGGTACCGACATGTACGCCTGGGGCACGACCCTGCTGGTCTTCTTTTGTTCGTGGAAATTCGCCAAAGACCGCACCTGGAAAAATGGTTTGCTCTGGGCGCTCGCCCTCGGAATCAGTTCGCTGGCGAAGTACACCACAGTGATCTTGATTCCGCTTTCCATGTTGAGTATTTTTATCTACGACCTGCCCCAATTCATCCAAAACTATAAAGACCGTCCTGCCGCTTCGGTAAAAAATATGTTCGGAAAATACCTCGGGTATCTTGGTCTTTCCGTGGCAGTTTCCATTTTGCTGATCAATATTGGATTTTTATTCAACCGCTCTTTTATGCGTTTTGGCGAATATGAATTTTATTCCCATCTCTTGCAGGGAATTCAGACGCGCCTCCCGTGGCTGGATAATGTTCCCGTGCCCGTTCCCTTCCCCTACATGGAAGGTTTTGACCTCACCTACTATTACAGCGAAGAAGGACTCGCTTTCGGAAATACCTACCTGCTCGGAGAGTTACGCGATGGCACAGAAGGCTTCGACGGGTATTACATCATCGTATCGTTCTTCAAAATGCCGATCGCGGCGCAATTGATCGCGGCAGGCGCATTTTATGCGTATCTCTCCAACAGGGAGCGGCGCAAGAAATTCTTCACAGATGAAGTGTTTCTGCTTTTGCCGATCTCGTTCTTCTTCCTTTACTTCAATTTTCTTTTCAGCATCAATATCGGAATTCGATATTACCTTGTGCTCTTTCCCCTGCTATACGTCTTTTGCGGAAGCCTGTTCAACGGCTGGGCTTCGTTCTCAAAAACACAGAAAATTACAAGCGCGGCTCTGATCGTATTTCTTGTCGCTTCCACGCTCTCTTATTTCCCCAACTTCATTCCGTACTTCAATGAATTTTTACCGGACCGAAAAATGGCGTACAAGATCCTCGCCGATTCCAATATAGACTATGGTCAGAGTGAATACAAACTTAAAACATTCATGGCAGAGCGCCCTGAAGCCATTCTCAACCCAACCGCCCCAACAGCGGGCATGGTAATCGCGGGCGTCAACAACCTTGTCGGAGTTTTTGACGGGCCCGAACCCCATGCCTGGCTGCGCGAGAACTTCGAACCAGACGATACCATCGCATATACCTATCTGGTCTATGAAATTTCACAAGAGGAAATCGATACGCTCTGCCAGACAACCGACTATTGCAAGTGAATCAAGGATTCTTCGCAGGTTTTTCCCTGACCCACCAGGCAAACCAAAGCCCAAGAAAAACCACCAGCGTATTCCCCAAACTCCACAGGTCGTTGTCCAAAATCCCCAACTGCCCAAGCGCAAAAAAGGCGAAGAACACAAGCACGATCAAAAACAAAAACGCGTGGAGATAACTCTTCGTCTTTTGCACCAGCGTGCCCACGATCCACACGATCGGGATGATGTACAGAATCTGGTCATACTCCCACAAATAGACCGTTGAAATAAACCCGATCGGCAGGATGAAATTCAACGCCTCCCAGCCCCCGACCTGGGCCTGTTTTTTCCATAAATAGAATCCACTCACCCCAAGCAGGGACGCGGCGCTGAATCCACCCAGCAGGTAGGTACACGCCATGTCCCGCCCGCAGAGCAGGTGCGAAAAACTCCACAGGTTGGAATGAAGCCCAAGCCTGCGGTCAAAAGCGGCTTCACTGCTGTTCAAAAACTTCCCCACCCAATTCACATCGATCGCCAGCCCGACCAGCAAAAGCGCCGCACCGCCCAGCGCAATGCCCCCCATGGCCTTCCAATCTCGTTTGGCGAGAAACCAAATTCCAAGCAATGCCAAAATCAACAATCCCTGCGGCGGCTTGAGCATGGTCAATGAGAGCAGCAACCCCGCTTCGAATGATCGTCCGTTCTGCAAAAATAGAATGACAATACAAAGCAGCAGCAATGTGACAGCCCCAAGGGAGCCCGTCCGCATGGTTAAGAGGACAGGCCCAAAGTAGAGCATGCTCAGGGTCAACGGGACAAACAACCGTTGGACGGGAGGCGACTGCCATCGCGTCAACAAAAGATAGATCGAGACAGCCATCAATATCTGCGTGAGTATCTTCCATCCGAGCCATGCCTGGGGGAAGGGAATTGCCCCCAACGGCGCCATCAATACCGCCAGTGGAAGCGGGTACAGAAAGATCCGCTCAAGCGGAGTTTCAAAGCCGATCGCACGGTGTCCGTCCAGCCAGTCTCCTGCATCATAGGGACTTTGTCCGTGCAGCACAAGATTCCCTGAAAGCCAGAAAACCACGAAATTCGCATACTGGTCTTTGCGCTGCTCATATTCCCCCACGGCGCGGATGTGGAAAATAAAACCCAACAACACAACGACAACTGCTGCGCCTAAAATTTTCATCCATTGTTTCATACATTGCCCTTTACATGGCGGTTTTCGACAATTATACCCAGTGTGAGTCCACTGCAAAAACCAATTAAACACGAAGGTCACTAAGAGACTGTTTCTTAACTCGTAGGCAAAGACCCTAAAGGTTTCCCACGGTTACGAAAACGCCGTTTTGTGGGCGCTTTTTTGCAAATGATGGTTCTGTTTTGCGGCGAAAACCTTTAGGGTCTGACTTAAGAAACGCTCTCTTACGATTTCAACAGCCAGAGGATTCGGTCATACGAAAGGAGGTAATGCAGCAGGGTGAGGCTGCCAAAGACCCAGCCTGCAAAGGCATACAACGCGGCAAGCTCCAGCAGAAAGCGGACTGCAAGATTCAGCACATTCTGACTCATGCTTCAACGATCTCCTTGACTCGCCCCACCTGCCCATCCGCCAAACGGACTTTGATGCCGTGCGGGTGGTTCGGCGACTTGGTGAGAATATCCTTGACGATGCCTTTGGTCAGTTTGCCTGTGCGCTGATCCTGCTTCAAAACAATCAGCACAGTCATGCCAGGTTTGATGTTCGAGCGGGTTTGTCCGTTCATTATTCTATGCCTTTAATTAAGTAGGAGTCCAAAACCTCGAAGATCGACATAAAGAACTGCCATTGATGATAGGCCAATAATATCAAAAACAGAGCCAAAGCCGCCTGAAAAAACCGATTCCTGGAGAACGGCGCAAGCCCAAATGCCACAAAAAAGATCAGGGCATACGCCCACCCCGAGGAGTATAGAAATGGCTCCTCCCCATAGAATACATGCAGCCCAAAATTAAAGGCGATGCAAAGCACAAAGGATAACGACAAGTCCGCTTTTCGAGTGCGGACGAGATTCCACGCAAAGACAAGACCCGCTACAACCAGCATCAGCATCCAGACGCCCACAAGGAATTGTCCCACGCCATCGTAGCCGCTCTGATGAAAAGTGCCAGGCGTGATCTTGAAAAAGCGGAACTCCGGCGTCGCGCTGCCTACTTCCTCCAGCAGCGCAAAGGGTTTGGGGGAGATAACCGTGTATAGCAGGACTGTCCTGGCCATGAGCACGCTCCGCCCGGCGATCCTCCAGTCCGGGGATTTAAGAATATTCGCAAAAAATTTCCGCTCATTTTGAATATCCGGCGTGAGGAAAAAAAGTTTACTGGAAGGGTATACAGCCGCATGAAGATACGTCAACAGGATGGAGATCGAGACAACCCAGCCTGCAAAGCGGATGATCTCCCGCAACCTTGGGCGGACAACAACGAACGCAATGAAATTCTGGACGAAGTTCGTTAAGGTTATCCCAAAGGTCAAAACCCCCGCCATGACCGGCGCAACCATGGACTGTCCCCCCGGTTGGATCAGGTAAACAAACAAGATCAGCGCCAGCGCCGAAAAAATATACGTGTCCACCACCGCGCCGAAAAAGGCATGCGAGGCGCTTGTTCCAAGCAGGGCTGCCACTAAAAATGCATACATCCTGTTTTGAAACTGCCGCTTGATGAACAGCCATGCCAGAAAAACACCTGCGCCGCCAGCAAACGCATTAAGCAGCAGCGCGGAAAGGGACGGAGTCCCTGTTATCAGATTCAGTGCCCGGCCAAATGGGCGCAGGATAAAATAGGCGAATGGATGCGGCCCGCGCATCTCAAAAGTCTTTACACCAGGGTCGGCGATCCGCCGCGTCCATGAAGATATATCCGCATCGAAAAGATTATCCGTGTGGGAAAAAGTAAATTCGCCAAACCTTGAACCAAGATACAAATAGATCAAAAAGAAGAACAGCGACAACGCCAGTCCCGCCGCATTGTCGCGTATTTTCCCGCGCAAGGCGGGCACATCAGGAAGCTGCAAACTACCCGCTTTTATCCCATCACTCCAAATGGAAAAAAGGATAAAGGTCAACGAACAGGATAGGAAAAACAACAGCAACGCCTGATCCAAATCACTCCTTTCTGAAAGCCTCATAAAGAAGTGATTGAAACCAAACGAGAGCAAGGCAGCGCACACACCGCACAGAAAAAATACCGCCATCTTTTTCATGAATGAAGGGGGGCTTCCCGTAACATCTGCTGGCATAATTTACGCAAGCAGCCCTTTTGCAAATGTCAAGAGCGCCTGCACGTCATTGAAATTGGTGATCGGCCCCACAGAGATCCGCACCGCGCCAGATGACTTGCCGTCGATGCACAAACGGAAATCATCGATTGTCATTTTGTCCTTATGATCGGGCGCTGTGAAGCATACATCCAACTCCACGCGCGAGATGCCGAGCGCCACCTCACCCGCGCCGGGGTTGCAGAAACAGCCTGTCCGCAATGAGATGTTGACTTTATTCGCTTCGCTTTCGATGAAGCGATGGTCGAAGGCCTTACCGTTCCTGTCGTAAAAATTGACCGTGACCGCTCCGCCTCTGCCTTCGCTGGAGTTTGGTCCAAACAACCGGACCAGCGGCTCGCCGTTGCTGTGCTGCATGGACGTGAGGTTTTCCAACAGCCAGCCCGTCAGCGTGCGGACACGTTCGCCGATGACATCGTAGCCAATGGATTCAATGTGCTTCAATCCGATTTCGAGCGCGGGGATATTCAGGTAATCGAGCGTGCCGTCTTCAAAGGCGGTTGCGCCTTCCGCGAGATAATATTTGTCGCCCTGCACTGAAGCAACCGTGATCGTCCCGCCTGCAAACCAGGGACGGTGCAACTTTGCCAGCGCAGATTTCCGCGCAAGTAATGCGCCCAGCCCGGTGGGATAGCCGAAAATTTTATAAAATGAGATCGGCACAAAATCAGGCTTGACCCTGCTCAAATCCAGTTTACTGGTGGGGATGTAGGCTGCCGCATCAAGCAGAACATCCCAGCCGTGGGCGTGAGCTTTCTCGATCCACTCGAGCGGATGCTTGACCGAGGAGAAGTTCGATTGAGCGGGGAATGCAAACAGGTTGTTCCCTGTTTGGGATGGACGAGCCAGCTCAAGGTCCAGTTGCGAAGCGTCGACTCTCATCTCAGGGAGCATGACGGGGATGTAGGTCACATCCGCGTTGCGCGCGTGGGCAAACTCCCGAATCCCATTGACCGAATTGTGGTTGTCAAAGGTCAGCAGGTAACGCCCGTTTGAGAAGGGATACGACTCGCCGATGAGCTTGAGCGCGCCGCTGGCGTTGGAGGTGAAGATGGCAAGGTACTCAACGGGATCGGCGTTGAAGAATTTGAGGATGTATTCGCGCGTGTCTTCAACGAGATGCGTGGCTGCAAGCGAGGTGGGGTTGGACGAATGCGGGTTCCCGAAGACGCTTTCATGCAAAAGTTGATGATGCTTTTGAATTTGCGACTCGGCGTAGATGCCGCCGCCGGTGTAATCAAAATAGACGTGTTCGCCTGCATCGAGGCGGGCATAATCGGTCTTGCGGAGTTCGTCTATTTTGGAAGTTTGTTTGTAGGTGGGGTATTTTTGAAGAAAGGTTTCGAATTCGGTGGACATTCAATGCTCCTGAAAAATTATTCATCATTGCGAGCCGCGCTCTTGTTTTTGCGGCGAAGCAATCCCCGGCTTTCCTGGAGATTAATTCGGACGAAGAGCATCGTCCTCGCACACGTGCCTGTTGCACGATACAGGCAACGACGATACTGTGATTAAGCCTTTACCGGGTTGCTCAACTTCCCCAACCCCTCAATTTCCACATCCACCACATCGCCGCTTTTCAACTCGCCTACGCCGGCGGGCGTGCCGGTGAAGACCAGATCCCCGGGCTCCAATGTCATCACGGAGGAAATGTACGCGATCAGCGTGCCAACGTTGAAGACCATATCGCGCGTGGAGGCCATCTGGCGCATCTGTCCGTTGACGCGGCAGGTGACGACTGCATCGGATGGGTCGAAGAAGGTGTCGATCCATGGACCGAATGCGCAGAAGGTATCGAAGCCCTTGGCGCGTGTCCATTGACCGTCCGTTTGCTGAAGGTCGCGGGCGGTGACGTCATTGCCGATGGTGTAGCCGAAGATATATTCCTTCGCGTTCTCGGCGGTGACGTTCCTGGCGCGCTTGCCAATCACGATCACCAATTCACCTTCATGCTCCACCTGCTTCGATTGCGGCGGCAGGATGATGTCTTCCCCCGTGGGGATGATCGAGGAAGGCGGTTTGAAAAAGATAAGCGGCACTTTTGGAACTTCATTGCCCAATTCCCTGGCATGCTCCACATAATTACGTCCCACGCAGACGATCTTGCTTGGCTCGCAGGGGGCAAGCAACTTCAACTCTTTGAGCGGAGTCTTCGCCTCGCGGCGGCGATATTCTCCGAAGATATTGCCCTGCACTTCCCCAACCTTGTCATCCAGCATCCAGCCGTAGGTGGATGCACCTTCCTCATTTTGATAACGGACGATGCGCATGATAATTCCTTTTCTATCTGGTTCCGGTGGTTGAGTAGCCCCGCACGCTCCTGGCGGGGCGTATCGAAACCACCCGTTAATGCAAAGCGCTTGATAAATGTGGTGGTTTCGATATCGCGGCGGAAAACCATCGCCGCCTACCATTACAGCGCAAAGTCAGGCTCAAAGCCGCCGTCCCCGGCGGCGTGTTGCTGGAAAACGCCTGCGCCGGGGACGCGCAGGGAGCAACCTTGCGCTGTAATACTACTCAACCACCAAAATAAGACTTACTTCCCTTTATACTCGTTGATATTCAACCGATCCACATCCAGCAGCAACTCACCAACTTGCTTTCCCAGAACAGGATGAACGAAGTCTGAAGCGATGTCGTTCAGCGGCACCAGCACGAACGCGCGCTGATGCAATCGCGGATGCGGAATCACCAGCGGCGGCGAATCCAAAATAGCATCATCGTAAAACAAAATGTCAATATCGATCAAACGTGGACCATTCTGGAAACTTGCCACACGTCCCAGCGCGGTTTCGAGGCGTTTCAAATGTCCGAGCAGCGGTTCTGGCTCCATGTAAGTCTCTGCCATCACGACCTGATTCAAAAAGGCAGGCTGGTCGGCGTAGCCCCAGGGCGGAGTTTCATACACAAGCGATTTCTTCTTTACCGACATTTGCGGTGTCAGATGACTGACCGCATTTTTCAAGTTGGCAAGGCGGTTGCCCATATTACTGCCAAGCGCGAGATAAACGATATGTTCCATGGTGCTCTCTTTCTACATGGCGTGTTCGTCGAAATGCTCCACGACATCTGCGGCGAGCCAGTTCTCGATGGTCGGGTTTTCGAACGCGCTTTCGGGCAGTTCGCGTACGAGGTCGATCAGCGCCAGCCGCTTCTGCTCGAACAACGTCCGCAATTCTGCGTCACTCACTTTTTGATTCTTAAACAGGATCGCCGCATTATAAGCGTCGGTATCCGCAGGACCATCATACACAAAGGCGGGGTCATTCAATGCGCCTTGCACTGCGATCACACCTTCGTCCCACCAGGCAACCGCATGCGCCAGCAGGTCGGCAAATCTCACAACTCCCTGCTTCTTCAAAAACTCTTCCTTCTTTTCATAAGCATCGAACGCCGCCACATAATTGCCCCACTCATGTTCGAGCGTATCCAGGGTGAGGAACTTGCTCAATGCAACCAGATGCTCGCGCGCGTGATGGATGAAGATGCCGTTGATGCGCCCCTGAATGCGACGATCTTCAAACGCCGCTTCATTTATGGACCTCAGATCTGCCACTGTTTTCTGACGGGTGTTCTCAAAGTGGGCTGAAAATTCGGCTTCATCCCAATCCTTGTATTTTGCGACCGCCTCGGCATTGAACACATCGAAGTCATATTTCTTCTTTTCAAATTCACGGTTCTCTGCAATCGCCAAAATGACAGGCATCACATCCTCCCACCATGAAAGGACGTGCGCCAGCATGTCGCGGAAGCGGTCATAGCCTTGTGCGCGCACGCGCTTTGACCCTTCCAATGCGGGCAGTCGGTTGAAACGCTCGATATAGGTCGCCCATTCAATTTCAAGAAAATCAATTGTGCGTTGTTTGTAGGTCATCATTGCTCTCCAATTTTTTTTGACCACAAAGGGTCACGAAGGCACACGAAGAAGCGCTTTTTCTTTTTAAGGCTCTCCTGTTTCTGGCGGGATAACTGCCTACTCACAAGAGCTTCTGCCGCGGATTTCGCTAATTTTCGCGGATTGAAAAGGAAAATTCGCGTGAATCCGCGTAATCCGCGGCTAAGGTTTGGGCTTTCCGGTTAAAAACGGGAGAGCCCTTTTTAATCGCTCACGGGCAAGATAAATCTTGCGGTATTGCGTAACATCAGTTATTCAAATAATTCCACAATTTCCGCACCCACTAATGCGCGGCGAAGATCCGCTGTTTTGAGGATGACCGCCGTATCGCGCATCCCCGACCCGATGGACACCTCCTCCTCCAGCAGCAAACCCGCTTCGATCAACACCCGAGGTTGATTCGTCAATCCAAACGGACCCACCGTCCCGATGCGATAGCCCGTCACTGCCAGCACATCGTCTGCGCTTGCCATTGTCACCCGCGAACGGCCGAGATGCTTTCGCAGGGATTTCCATGAAATTTGCCCGGGTCCTGCAACCAGCGCCATTATAAATTCTTCTTCAGCGGCACGAAACAGAATACTCCGCACCACCTGTGACGGACGCTGTCCCCGGTCACTGGCGGCTTTTTCCAACGAATCCACCGGCGTCACATGCCGAAATATGCGGTGCGGCACGTTCAATTTTTCCAAAGCAATGCTGACGGGGGGGATGTCCATAGGTTGTGATTCTAACAGGCTCACGTCCGAAAATACATCCTGTGCCAATGAGGCGCAGGACATCTGCTTAGACCCCATCCGTAAATCCCCCGGAGCGCGGACTTTAGTCCGCGATACCAAGGCAGACTAAAGTCTGCACTCCGATTTTACGGATAGGCTCTTCGTCTTATCTTTGTAATCACATAACTCTTTTATCGGGCACTGCGGACACATCGGCTTTCTGGCATTACAAACCTCACGTCCCAGGCGGATGATGTTCAAATGCGCGGCGTAATACGTTTCAGGTGGAAAAACAGATTCAAGATGCGGGTGCGCCTGCTCCACATTCATTTTTTCGGGTCGCAGTCCGATGCGTCCCGTGACGCGATAGACATGCGTGTCCACCGGAAAGGCGGGCTTCCCTAATGAAAAGCACAGGACGATGGCGGCAGTCTTCAGTCCCACGCCGTTGAATTTCATCAGCCAACTGCGGGCTTCTTCGAGCGGCATGTCCGCCAGAAATTGCAGGTCGAGCGCGCCGCGTTCCTCGGTGATGGCGCGCAGCGCCTGTTGAATACGCGGACCTTTTTGGTTGGCGAGTCCTGCAGGTTTTATGGCTTCGATTACATCTTTTTCCTTTGCATCACGCACGGCCTCCCAGGTTGGGAATTTCGCACGCAGGGCATCGAAGGCGCGGTCACGGTTTACGTCATTTGTGTTCTGCGAAAGGATGGTGGAGACGAGCTCGTCAATGGCCGGCAATGGGTTGCGCCAGATGGGTTCGCCGAAAGCCTTCATCAGCGTTTTGTGGATTTGAATTGCGCGGTTTTGCAGATTTTTCATACGCCTACAATTTGAACGTGGGTCTTGATTCGCCAGTGACGATGCCAGCGTAATTTTTCAGGATTTTATGCGGACCAAACCTTGCCAGCGCTTTCAACTGCGCTTCATTCAACGCTCCGAGCTGTTTCAAAATCTCAAGCGTTACTGCCGGGCGGACACGGGCGCTCCGCTCCAACTCATCGTTCATGCGGGAGGCGTCACCGTCGGTCACTTTGAAGGCAATGCCGATGCCGTGGTCACCGACAACCGCGGGCAGAACCCCGACGATCTGAAATCCCTCCGCGCCGCGTTTGGTGACGATCTTTCCTGCGCCAACCTTCATCAACTCACAATCGAATTCGCCAAAGTTGCTGATCATTTCAGGGTGCGCCGTCATGGCGGAAGTGATCTTCTCACAGGCAATTGCACGCGCTTCATTCAACCCACGCGGGTCGCACAGGCGCGCCATGCCAAGCGCCGCGTTGACCAGCGGCATGGCGAAATTGGGCGCGGAGCAACCGTCTATGCCGAGTTCGATCTTCTGCTCTTCGATGCCGCTCATTTCAGAGAAGGTTTTGAGAATCCCCTGCTGGATGGGGTGAGCGGGGTCGAGATAGGTTTCCAGCGGCAATCCGCGCATTTTGGCGAATGCCAGCATGGTGGTGTGTTTGCCCGAGCAGTTGTTGAAATTGGAGGTCGGTTGAATGTCGTACTTGATGACTTCGCGCAGTTTTTGCGCGTCGCCGGGCAGGTGTGGGCCGCATTGCAGGTCGGATTCGCGAATCCCAACTTTCAGCTGCATCCCCTGCACGGTGTCGAGATGCAGCTGCGAGGTTTCGTGCGAAGCGCAGGAGAGGGCGAGTTCTGACGGGGTGTAGTGGAAATGTTCCACGCCGCCCTGTTCCACGAATGGAAGCGTCTGAAACGGTTTTGCTGAAGAGCGCAAAAAGGCGACCGTGTGAGGGTCGCCGTGAGAGTGCAGGAGTCTGCCGTTCGAATCCACGATGGCGATGTGACCATAATGGGTGGATTCTGTCACAGAGCCGCGCGTCAATTCAAGGAGCGGTTGGGGCGCGGTCATTAATCCTCTTCGGATTGGCCGGATGCGAGGTGCTGGCGGGTGTTGTAGTGCGATAGTCCGTATCGCAGGCGCTGGGCGAACTGTTTCTGGCGGGCAGCGGGAGCTTTGAACCAGGTCAACAAGGATGCGACCAGTTTTTCGATCGCTGCGGGATTCGGCTTCTTCGCGGTGCCTCTATCCATTTTGTCGCTGACATGCTTGAGAAAATCATATTGCGATTTGATGGCGCTCACCGTCACTGCGCCGCCACGGCTGCTAATGAACGTATAGCCTTTATAAGCGGAATCTTGAAGCAGCGCCAGCGATTCAAGCCAGGCTTTCAGGCTGGAGCCTGCCAAAAAAGGCGGCTGGTTCTTCAACACAGAGTCCCCGATGAAAAGGACTTTTTCCTCCGGCAGATGCACCCAGATGGAGCCGACGGAGGGACCGGGGCGATGCTCCAAAAGGACGGGCGACGCACCCCAAAGCAGACTCAAATGATCGGAGAACGAAATCTCCGGCGGCGCCCAGCGGACACTGCCAAGCCCGGAAATTGCCTCCCAATCTGCGCCGGTCTCCTCGCCTTGTGCCTTGAAGGTGCCGGGGCGGGTGCGGAAGATCTGCGCAGTATTTTCATGCGTGATGACGGTGCAATCCATGGCGCGCGCTCCAAGGGTACGGTCCGGGTGCGCATCCATGTTGATCAGCACGCGTTCCAATCCGCCGCCGAGGTTCATCAGGGCGGCGCGCCATGAACGCGCATCTTCCGGGGAAGGCGGCGCATCGATCTGGATCAATCCACGCGGGGTGACGATCACTCCCAGTGTAATGCCGGGGTATTGGTCTTCGATATAAATATTCTTTACGATTTCCTGCATGATGCTCCTGGTGAATTTTGTTGCCGGGATGGGGCAATTATAAACGGTTGTAGATTGCCTGCGGCCGCAAATTGCGATCCCGTGTGCAAGCACAGATTGTCAGGGGAGGTAGATGGTTCGCTGCGCTGTCACAAACCCTCACCCTGCCCTCTCCCCTAACGGGGCACACATCCCTCAGGGAGCGTTTCTTAAGTCAGACCCTAAAGGTTTTCG
>JAUXWL010000330.1 GCA_030680155.1 Anaerolineales bacterium | reverse complement strand
GGGTTCTACCCCGATTTCACGGACGGTTATAAAACGGCTGAAAACTCCAAATCACTCTTTGCCACTCTTCGTCGCATCCGAGGATTGTGAAAGCGTTCAATGTAATTAAATATATCTGCCTTGGCCATATCCATCGTTCGGTATTTCTTCCTGTTCACACGCTCACGTTTAAGCATCCCGAAAAACCCTTCGCACGCCGCATTGTCGCCACAGTGACCCACCGCACTCATTGAACATATCAGTGTGTTGCGCGTCAGATACTTTTGATAATCACTGCTGCGAAACTGACTCCCACGATCCGAATGCAAAATCACCGACCACCCTCCTTGGCGTTGCCAGATCGCCATTTCAACCGCACGGATCACCATCTGACGATCCTGGCGATGATGCATCGACCAACCAATCACCAACTTGCTGAACAAATCCAGAACGACGCACAAGTACAGTTTGCCTTCATCGGTTTTGATCTCGGTGATATCCGTCACCCATTTGGTTTCAGGCTCCGGCGCATTAAAGTCACGCTCCAACAAATTCTTAACACCCGGTGGTGGCAATCCGGGTTTACCTCGCGGACTGCGAATTCTCTTGCGCGGCCAACCCTGAAGCCCGTCCGCTGCCATCAAGCGAGCAATCCGATTCTTGCTGGCTCTTTCGCCCTCTTCGATTAGATCTTCGTGCATACGCGGGGCGCCCAAGGCGCCTTGACTGTCAGCATGCAGCTCGCGGATGCGACCAAGCAAACGTTCATTGCTGGCTTGACGAACACTCACAGGGCGCTCCTCCCAGTCATAGTAACCACTGGCAGAGACTCTCAAACAACGGCACATCAAGCGTATGGGAAACTCATCGCGACAACGTTGAATCGCCTGATACTTCAGGTCGACTCCCTGGCAAAGAACGTGGCCGCTTCGCGTAAAAAATCCCTCTCCTTTTTGACCCGAGCCAGCTCGCGCTTCAGACGGGCGACTTCTTCATCTCGGGGATTGCCCGAACCACTGAAGGCTTGGGCTCCCTCACCAT
>JAUXWL010000325.1 GCA_030680155.1 Anaerolineales bacterium | reverse complement strand
GTTTCCGCCGCGATGCAGCGCGCACGGGGGAAGTTGTTCCCGTTTGGGCTGCTGGATATACTCTTGGAGATTCGCCGCACCAACACAGTCGCTGTGAATGGCATGGGCATCCTGCCCGAATTTCAAGGTCACGGCGGCAATGCCCTGCTGTATTATGCGATGGGGAATACCTTGCTCAACTTCAAACAATTCGTCCATGTGGAAATGACTCAGGTTGCCGAGACCACCGAGCAAATGCGCGCGGACTTGAAGAACCTGAATGGTGTTGAATATAAAAATAATCGCGTGTATCGGAAAAATCTTTAACGAGTCGAACGTCAAAGGTCAAAAGTCGTTTTGTGACCTTCGACCTTTGACTGTTGACGATTTTTTTCACTTTGGCAAGGAGTATGTAGTATGCAACACCCGCTTGAATTTCTCCCTTTGTATCTGCGCAAGCCGTTCTTCTTTGTGTTTCTGGCTTTGACTATTCTTATTTATGGCGTTTTCGATGTTCTTGACAAACCGTTTAGAAACCCCGTTTCTCCGAGCGGAATCGTGTCTTTGGAATTGGCCTTCACTCCTTATCGCGCGCACGAAATTGTTAAGTCTTGGGAGGATGGAGAATGGGATGCAAAAGGCTTGGACGATTTACCAGAAGATTCTTTGCTGCGCTATGGATTTGTCCAATATCGCAGTCCTTTGCCATTTCATTACCTATATTTTGGTCTTGGCTTTGATTATCTATTCATGCCTGTTTATGCGCTGGTTCTTTCATTGGGGTTGTTGCTGGCAAGCCGTGAAAAGCCGGAATGGCTTCGTTCTTACGCGGCATGGGTGGGCTGGGGTGCATTTGCCGCCGCTTTATTTGATGCTGTTGAAAACTATGCGCTTTGGAAAATTCTTACTGAGAATATCGTTACCCCCTTCCCTCAGATTGCGGGGATTTGCGCCACAATCAAATTTACTCTGTTGATCCTGAGTATGACAGTTGCCGTTGTAGCAGTATTCTATAAAAAAGAACCACCTGTTTCGTCAAGTCAGAATTAATATTACTCATCACGTATTACGCATTACGTATTACTCCCCCGACTTCATCACCTCAAACTTGATTGCCTCGCTCATCTTCTGCGATTCGCCTTTTTCCAGTTTACTGAGCGGCAGAATAATGTGGAATTGACTGCCGGGGAAATTGACCTCGTCATACCCCGCGCTTTCCACCCAAATGCGTCCGCCATGGGCCTCGACGATGCCTTTGGAGAGCGCCAGCCCCAGCCCGGCGCCGCCGCCTTTGAAGCGCGTTTTGCTGGTGGAGTGTTTGCCCAGTTCCCCGGGCTGATAGAACTTGGTGAAGATGATCTCGCGCACGTTCGGGTCCACGCCCACGCCGCTGTCGCTGATGATGATCTCCACGCCGCCATTCGGCAGGTTGATAATGGAAGGGATATGATGTCCGATGATGGCGATCTTTCCATTATTTGGCGTGAATTTCACGGCATTGCGGGTGATGTGGTGGAATAATTTTCTCAGCAGGTGCAGGTCCGCTTTGACATGCGGCAGTGAGGGAAGGTCCACGCTGAGGAATTGCTCGCGTTCTTTGACCGTGCTGGCTTGCTCCAGACACACTTCCTGAAGTACATGACCCAATTCCACGGCTTGCAGGTGCGGCTTGAGTGAGCGCGCATCGATCTGGGCGATGTCGAACATCGAGTCCATGACCTCGTGCAGGCGCAGCGTCCCTTCATGGATGCGCTTCATCATGATCTTGAGATTCTGATCCAGTTTCGAGTCGTCCATCAACATTTCGGCATAGCCCTTGATGACGGTCAGCGGCGTGCGGAGTTCGTGCGAGGCAATGCTGATGAAATCGGATTTGGCGTGGTCGATGCGCTCCAGTTCCTGGTTGCTCTTTTCCAGTGCGCGGCGGGCCTGACGCATTTCCTGATTCAAGCGCATGAGGTTATCCACCAACCGCGCATTTTCGAGCGCAACGGCGGTCTGGTTGGCGTGGGCGCTCAACACAGATAAGTCCGAACTGCTGTATCGGTTGCCGCTTAATTTTGGTCCGAATGCCAGCAAGCCGATCCATTGTTTTTTGGCGAAGATGGGAATGTACACTTCCGCGCGGAGTTGGTTGAACCAGTCCCGCTCAAAGGGAGAAGCTGCCCGGAAGGTGGGGAGCAGGTCCAGGTCATATTGAAGAAGCGGACGTTGCTCCCGCGTAAAATACGAGGCGAGGACTCCATTCTCGTCCAATTCCACGGCGACTATTTGTCTTTCTTCGGGGCTGCGGGCAGAGCGCAGTTTGTAACGCTTGCTGCCGTCTGACTGACGTTCCGGGTCCACCAAAAAGAGGAAGCCGCGTTCGATCTGCATGGCTTCGAGCATGATGCCGACCGCGATGCTGGCGAGGCGGTCCATGTCGAGGATGTTGCTGATGCTTTCGCTGTAACGGTGCAGGGTCAGGCTGGCGTCGTATTGGTCGCCGCGCATCCATGTATTGATGGTGCGTGAGACGATGCCGGTGAGCGGCGTAAATAATATGGCAAGCATCAACGAAACGAACGCCCCCGCGATAAGCGGATTGAAATTTCCGGTTCTGCTGAACAGGGTTTGCAGCAGTAAAAAAAACGCCACATAGATACCGACAATGGCAATCACAACAGCAAGATAGATCAGCCCGCGCCGCAGGATGTTCCGCAGGTCGGGGACGCGATGCGTGCCGATGACGTATGCCGCAGTAACTGCGGTGGCCAACCGAAATGGCTGACCATACAATGTGATGCCCGAAAACAAAAGGATGTCATTGATCAGCATGAACGTGATCGGCGCCCACCAATAGTTCAGGCGGTTTCTCGACAGCGGCTGGCGGGATTGACGGTTTGCATTTGCGAGCGTCAGGATAAACCCAATCGCCAGGATCAGCCATCCCAACGTGGCCCATGCGGGGCTGAGTCGGTTGCGGAAGAGCGCGAATTCCCCGTTTGTCCAGACTACCTCCGGCAGGTCCAGTGAGTTTGTTAAAAGGAGAGAAAGTCCAATGACCCAGACTGCCCACAACCCTGCCCACAACCACCAGGTCTCGCGTTTCAAAAATACCTGCAAGGCGATCATCAGCAGGGAGGCAAGCGTCAAGGCCGTGTATATTTGAATTTCCTGAAGCGCAAACGCGTTGTCGGGGTTTTGCCAGATTGCTTCGGTGACATTGACCACCATTGCCAGCAGGGAGTAAAGTACGACCAGCCAGGTGGCGGCTGCGTAGCCTTCATCCCGCCGCTGAATTGAGAAGAAAATGATCGGTAGATATAACGCGCCGAGCAGCAAAAGGAGGATGAGCTGAATGAGCGATGTGTCCATGGATGATGGCTGAAATTTTACTCCGAAAATGCCCATATCGGTTATCATTAATGTATGTTGACCTCACGAGCCTCCCGACTCAAATACAATTTTTCGCAGGACTTCTTTCGCCCGGATGGGCACGTCATCTTTTCGGATCTGGCCTCGGCTCGGGCATTCGCCGCCCAAATGACAGCGCGTCGCGGCGACCCCGTGCCTGCCACTGACCTATATGCAATCTCCCTGCTTGATGAGGCCTACCATATCCTCCTCAAGCATTTTTATAGCCGCTATACCGGCATCATAGGGCGCGCAATGGGCATGTTGCAGTCCAACCTTGGCTCGAAATATGACCTGACATTGACGAGGTTCACCGAGGAATTTCCGCCCCTTTCCGTGTTTCGTGGGGAAGTAACCGCAGGTGTTTATCTTGCGACCAAATCGCCTGGTTTTGGCGACCTGGGCAGGGGCGTGCGCGCAGCGGCGGTCGAAGAAATGATCCTGATCGATAACACAAATAAGAACCCTGCCATGAGTCGTTACAAAGACCTGTTCGATGAAACTGCCCTGAGCGGCTCTGCGTACAAGGATTTTGTCAATCATTTGCTGGTCTTCTTCTCCCAGCAGCCCGGCCTTGGCGGCGGTCAATATGGCCCCAGTGAGACCATGACCGAAATTCTCGCCGCGCCCATCAAAGCCTCACCCAATTCGCTCGAAGGGCAGTTGCAATACATTCTTGAAAAATGGGGCTATTTGCTTGGTGAGGAATTTTCCACCCGCATCCTGCGCGGCATGGATTATCTGCGCGAAGACATCATCCGCAGGCAGGGACCGCTCGACACCTTCAATCAAGATATCCCCGTCCCAACCTTTTCAGGTCACGACTATGCCGAATACGAACGCTACAGTCCAGACCAGGAATGGATGCCAAGCCTCATCTTGATGGCGAAGAACACCTATGTTTGGCTCGATCAACTCTCCAAAAAATATCAACGCAATATTCAAACCCTGGACCAAATCCCAGACGAGGAATTGGATCTGCTGGCCGCGCGCGGATTTACGGGTTTGTGGCTGATCGGTTTGTGGGAACGCAGCCGCGCATCCGAACGTATCAAACAACGCATGGGGCAGGAGGATGCCGTTGCTTCGGCATATTCGCTCCATTCCTACGACATCGCCAATGACCTTGGCCATTGGAACGCACTGGAAAATCTCCGTGCGCGCGCATGGCAGCGCGGCATTCGCCTTTCAGCGGACATGGTTCCCAATCACATGGGTATTGATTCTAATTGGGTGGTCGAACATCCTGATTGGTTTTTGTCCCTGCCGTTCTCGCCCTATCCTTCGTATTCCTTCCGCTCCGAAAATCTTTCCGATGACCTGCGCGTCGGCATTTATCTCGAAGATCATTACTACGACAAGACCGATGCCGCCGTTGTCTTCCAGCGCCGCGATTTGCAGACAGGGGATTTGCGTTACATCTATCACGGCAATGACGGCACCTCCTTCCCGTGGAACGACACCGCCCAACTCGATTACAGCAACCCCGTCGTGCGCGAAGCGGTCATTCAAGTCATCCTGCACGTGGCGCGCAATTTCCCCGTCATCCGCTTCGATGCGGCGATGACGCTTGCCAGGAAACATGTTCAGCGCCTGTGGTTTCCTGAACCTGGCGCGGGCGGCGCGATTCCGTCCCGCTCACAATTTGGCATGACCAAAACTGAATTCGACGAAAAGATTCCTGTCGAATTTTGGCGCGAAGTTGTGGACCGTGTCGCTGCTGAAGTACCCGACACGCTTCTGCTCGCCGAAGCCTTCTGGATGATGGAAGGTTATTTTGTCCGCACGCTCGGCATGCACCGCGTCTATAACTCCGCGTTCATGCACATGCTGCGCGACGAAGACAACGCCAAATATCGCATGGCGATCAAGAATACGCTGGAGTTCGACCCGCAAATTCTTAAGCGTTATGTCAACTTCATGAACAACCCTGATGAGAAAACCGCCGTCGAGCAGTTCGGCAAAGGCGACAAATATTTCGGCATCTGCACCCTGCTTTCGACATTACCCGGCTTGCCCATGTTCGGTCACGGACAGGTGGAAGGTTTCTCCGAAAAATACGGGATGGAATTCCGCCGCCCGAAATGGGAAGAGACTCCTGATGACGGCTTGATTCAAGCCCATGACTGGCGCATCTTCCCGCTTCTTCACCGCCGCTCCCTGTT
>JAUXWL010000311.1 GCA_030680155.1 Anaerolineales bacterium | reverse complement strand
TTCTGGCGCTCAATGGAATGTGGACGGCGCTATCTTGACTGCCAAAGCCCGTGCCGCTTGGTTGAGCAATGATTGGGAGAAACTGGTGAAAACCCGCTCTCTTTTTCCTCTCGCAGCCTGACAACCTTTGCGTGCACACCTGCGCCGGGGAAAGTGCCCAGAATGGGTACGGCGCAGGGAGCAAATTGCCTGACATGTTTTGCGTGCATACTCCTTCATCCTTCAGCCCTTATCCTTTCTGATAAAATCACCCCATGACCGAAACCACCTCTGCTTTCTCCGTCCAGCAATTGGACTTTTACTACGGCGCATCGAAGGCGCTATCCGGCATCAACCTTGAGGTCCAGCAAAAACAGGTGACTGCGCTGATCGGTCCCTCTGGTTGTGGAAAATCCACGTTTCTGCGCTGTCTCAACCGCATGAATGACACCATTTCAGGCACGCGCGTGGAAGGGAAAATTCTGCTCAAAGGCGAAGACATCTACGCCGAAAAAATGGACGTGGTCAATCTGCGCCAGCGTGTGGGCATGGTCTTCCAGAAGCCGAATCCGTTTCCGCAATCCATTTATGACAACGTGGCATTCGGTCCGCGTGTGATGGGCATGGATGTGAACATGGCTGAGGTGGTGGAAAAAAGCCTGGTTGCCGCCGCGCTTTGGGATGAGGTAAAGGATGATCTGAAGTCTGATGCGTTGGGGTTGTCGCTCGGGCAGCAGCAGAGGTTGTGCATCGCCCGCGTCATCGCCGTCCAGCCCGAAGTCATCCTCATGGATGAATCCACCTCCGCGCTCGATCCCATCGCCACCCAGCGCGTGGAGGAATTGATCGCCGACCTGAAACGGGATTACACCATCGTGATCGTCACCCACAACATGCAGCAAGCCGCGCGGGTTTCCGATTACACAGGTCTGTTCTGGCTGGGAGAGTTGGTGGAATTTTCTCCCACCACGCAAATTTTTACAACGCCAAAAGAAGAATTGACCGAAGCGTATATTACAGGTCGGATGGGGTAAATAATAGTTTGGTAGTTTAGACGGAGGAAAATGTGCGGTAGAGAAAAAGCCTATCTGAAAAATCGGAATGCAGACTTTAGTCTGCATTTTTGCAGGGGCAAAGCGGACTGAAGTCCGCACTCCGCTGCAAACTCGTGGTTTACTGAGTTTGGTAGTTTAGATGGTTTGGTGGCTGATCAAAAAAAAACAAAAGTGCGGGCGAGATTCAGTCTCCACCCGCACTTTTTACGTATTACGAATCGCGCATTACTTATTCTGACTCTTCCAAAACTCATCATCGCTGGACTTGATCTCATCAAACGAACCAGTAGCGATAAAGACCGTCCGCTCGCAGATGTTGGTCACGCGGTCGGCGAAGCGCTCGATGTTGTGCGCCACCCACAAGAGCCAGTTGGCGCGCTCGATATTTTTCGGGTCTTCGATGATAAAGACCATCAATTCGCGGTAGATCTGGTTATAAAGCGCGTCCACTTCATCGTCTTCGATTGGGATGGTTTTGGCGGTTTCTGCATCTTCGTTAACAAAAGCGGTCAGCGCGCGGTGGAGCATGTCCACGCCTTTTTGCGCCATGCGCGGGATGTCGATCAATGGTTTGAGCAATTGTTCATCGCCCATGCGGACATTGATGTTGGCGATGCCCTTGGCGTAGTCGCCCATGCGCTCCAGTTCGGAGGTGATCTCCATGCAGGAAGCCAGCAGGCGCAGGTCCTTTGCCATTGGCTGCTGGGTGGCGATCAACACCATGATCTGATTTTCGAGATCGAAACGTTTTTTGTTGATCTCCTTGTCTTCGATGATGATGGCTTGCGCGGCTTTGATGTCGCGTTTCTTCAACGCATCCACTGCGCTGATCAGAGCCTGCTCCACCATGGAACCCAACAGAATGATCTCATCCTTGATCTGCTGCAGGTCATTTTCAAAATTTTTTCGGATCATAATACCTCTTCTCCAAGGGCTATATATGCTGATTGTACTATTCTTTTGATTCGAGCCACAGGCGCAGACGCTGCTCAATTTGGCTGAGCAAGCTGCGGGTCAGTTCGAGGCGGCGCTCTTCATCCGCTTTGGCAGGGTCATCGAAAGGCCAGTGTTCGTGCGTCCCCATGTTCAAAAACACGGCGGGACATTTCTCCTCGGCATCGGCGCACACCGTAATGACATGCGCGAAGAGGGTTTTGCCAAGATACTCCGTGACGGATTTGGGATACTGGTTCGAAATATCGATGCCAGCCTCGCGCATCACTTCCTGGACCTCGGGCAGGATACTGCCCTTTGGCTCGGTGCCCGCGCTGAAAACTTCGAACTGCCCGCCTGCCAGATGACGGAGCAATCCCTCTGCCATTTGGCTGCGGGCAGAATTGCCTGTGCATAGGAAAAGGACTTTGGACTTGTTCATGGTTATCCAAACCTGCCTGTGACGTAATCTTCGGTGCGCTTGTCCTTCGGGCGGGTGAAGATGGTCTTCGTCTCATCGTATTCGATGACCGTGCCCGAGCGGGTTTCTTCATATAACATCATCATGGCGGTGAAGTCGGAGACGCGCGCGGCTTGCTGCATGTTGTGGGTGACGATGAGGATGGTGTAATTTTTCTTGAGTTCCTGCATAAGTTCTTCGATGCGCAGCGTCGAGATCGGGTCGAGCGCCGAGGCGGGTTCGTCCATCAGAATGATCTCAGGTTGAATGGCGATGGTGCGGGCGATGCACAAACGCTGCTGTTGACCGCCCGAAAGGGCGTAGGCGCTTTGCTTGAGTTTGTCTTTCACTTCATCCCACAGCGCCGCGCCGCGCAGGGATTGCTCGACGAGTTCGTCCATATCCCCTTTGAAGCCGTTGATGCGCGCGCCCCAGGCGATGTTCTCGTAAATGGATTTGGGGAAGGGGTTCGGTTTTTGGAAAACCATTCCAATGCGGCGGCGCACTTCCACGGGGTCGATCTGTTTGCTGTATAAATTTGTGCCGTGCATCAGAATTTCGCCCTCCACGCGGCTGGTGGGGACGAAGTCATTCATGCGGTTGAAGGCGCGTAACAGGGTGGATTTTCCGCAGCCTGATGGTCCGATGATGGCGGTGATCTTCTGTTTTTCGATCTTCAAGTTGACATCTTTCACGGCTTCGAATTTTCCGTAGAAGATGCTCAGGTCGTTGGTTTCGATGGCGTATTGTCCGTTTTCAGGTTGTGTCATGGTTATTCTCTTTCCTGGAAAGTGTCTGAATACTTATGCGTAGGCGACGTTCTCTAACGTCGCTCCTGCGTTAGAGAACGCAGAGTACGCTTCAGGCGATTTTTCTTAGAACCGCTGTTGGAAGCGGTTGCGCAGCAAAATGGCGGTGGCATTCAAAGTTAGCAGGAGTGCAAGCAGGACGATGATCGCCGCTGCCGCAATCGCATGGAACTCTCCCTGCGGGCGCGCCGTCCACTGGTAGATCTGGATCGGCAGAGCGGTGAACTTGCTGAAAGGTCCGCTCGGGTCGATGCTGATAAAGGTGGACGCGCCCACGATAATAAGCGGAGCCGTCTCGCCGACAGCGCGGGACATGGCAAGGATGCTGCCCGTCAAAATACCTGGCAGTGCGTTGGGCAGCACGTGACTCCACACCGTTTGCCATTTGGTCGCGCCGACTCCATACGCCGCCTGACGGATCGAATCCGGCACGGCTTTGATGGCTTCCTGCGCGTTGATGATGACCAGCGGCAGGACGAGGATGCCCATCGTCAAACCTGCCGACATGATGGTGCGTCCGTTGGTGTCGGTGATGCCGAACATCGCGCCGCTGGTGAACGCCTCCAACGCGCGGACGAAGATCGCCAGACCGAGCATCCCATACACGATGGAAGGCACGCCCGCCAGATTGTTGATGTTCATCTGGATGATGGTGTTGATGAAATTCTTGCGCGCATATTCCTGCAAGTAGATCGCCGCACCCACACCCACAGGCAGGGCAAATGCAATCGCAATGCCGACCAGCCACATCGAGCCGAAGAGAGCCGTCCGCACGCCAGCGAATTCCGCACGGCTGGACATGGGCGAGGTCAGGAAGCGAGGCGTGAGCCACGAACGAAACTCCAGCCGCGCATCGGGATATTTTTCCTGTACACGGGCTTCCACTTCCGCCTTGCGAAAAAGCGAATCGGATAACGAGAACGTCTCCAGCGTTTTGATCTGGATGATGCGCTCAAGCACGAGGTTGTATAGGTCCGCTTCGCTGCGGGTTTCCATTGGCTTTTCTTTGTCGAGTTTTCCGTATGCGCCTTTGGAAAGGTTCGTCTGAAGAATGGCGAGCAACTCTTCTTTTTCAAGATCGTCAATGGGAGTTTGGCTGATGGTCAGCGGGTCTTTTTTGAACTCGTACGCCACATAGCCGAATGCGCCATCCACCACATCAAGGATGAGCGCAGAGAGACTCAGGATGGCAAGCAGCAATGCCGAGAGGAAGATGACCTGCCAAACCCATGCGGTGCGGTAACGCGCATCCACGTAGCGTTGCAGGTCTTGTTCTTTGGGATAGTTGAATTTTGTCATGGGGCTACTCGTATTGCTCGCGGAATTTTGTCACGATCCACTGGCTGACCAGGTTCAATACCAGAGTCACCAGAAAGAGCATCAAGGCGATGGCAAACAGGCTGTTGTAGTCAATCGTGTTGTAGGAAAGATCACCGCCGCTGATGCGGGCGATATGGGCGGTCATTGTCTCTGCGGCTTCGAGCGGATTAAATGTGAATTTGGAGGTCGCGCCTGAAGCGACGGCTACGATCATCGTCTCGCCGACTGCGCGGGAAATGCCCACGATGATTGCCGCGCCGATGCCTGAAAGCGCGGCAGGCAAAATGACTTGAATACTCGTCTCGAACGGAGTTGCGCCCATCGCATACGCGGCTTCACGCAGGGAGCGCGGGACGGCGCTCAGCGCATCTTCGCTCATCGAGGAAATGAGCGGCAGGATCATAATTCCCATCACGATGCCTGCCGAAAGCATGTTATACACGCCGAGTTTTTCTGCGCCCAGAAGGTCACGCAGCAGGGGGGTTACAAAAAGCAGGGCAAAGAACCC
>JAUXWL010000296.1 GCA_030680155.1 Anaerolineales bacterium | reverse complement strand
GCGTGTCGGAGAAATTGAGGATCACGTCGCCCTTGCTGAATTCGAGGCGGCGGCCGGTGCTGTCGCTGGCCCGCTCGACGGCCGAACGCAGCGACGTGGCAAGCGTGCCCTTGGCGGGACCGCCGCCACGCGGCGCGGTGACATCGGAACGCGGCGACAGCGTGATGCCGAAGTTGCGATGGGGACGCAGATCGATGGCGTTCTCATCCGGCAGGCTCGAGGGCGTACTGAACCAGAAGGTTTGCGGTGCGAGCGGCGATAGCGGCGAGGCGAAGGACAGCGAACCGGCGCCCGCTATTTCGTCGGCATCGGACGCGGCCGAGACCGGCGCGGCGGTCAGCGCGGCGCAGGCCGCGATCAGCAGGAAGAGGAGGCAGGAGGCCCGGAGCCGCTTTCGAAGCGACAGCCGGGAAACCGGTGCATGCTCCATTTCGTTCGGCCCGCGGATGGGACGCGGGCCCCTTTCTCAAGTTGCCCAATCCCCCCTCATTGTCACCAGAATCTGGACCCCGATTCCGGCGGCAAAATGGCCGGATTGCGGCATTTGTTTTTAATCTTAATACGGAGGAAACGGGACGAGACATACCTCGGCACGAGGCCTAACTATCCAAGCAAAGGAACGAAAAGATCTACGTCTGCCTGCTGGCCGATTAAACTCCTGCACTATGCGCGGCTGGCAGACCTTCTACGTCGCGCATCTATGACAACTATCTCTGAGGCAGGCTGGCCCGCATCCAACGCTTTTTGTCGAATTTTCTGGATAGTCTGAATTTTCTTTCCCATCTTTCCAACATTGATAACTAGAAAAACTGCCTCGGCAGTGTTCGCGGCTGATTTGTAGATTTCCAATTGTTTGCTGTAACCGTGAACAACCTTTCCTGTCGAAAGTTTGATTTCGACCAAGAAACGTCCGCTAAAGCCAGTTGAAAATTTAAAATCTACGGGGCCACCTCCCGAGTTTGTTTCAGGAGAAATATCAGTGTTGTTCACAAAACAAATCATGTTCGAAACTGCAAAAAACAGAAGCTGGCTCGCTCGTTCATGTCGAGGCGATGTGCCAAACCACAGCAACTCCCAAAGGTTATTATTCTCGACCAGTTCTTTAAATTGGCGCACTATCTCTTCAACAACACCACGTAGCGAACCTTGGGTTTTCGCTGACGGTGCTACAACCAATCCCGAAAATCTTTGCGGATTAGAGTTCAGAATATCTCGGAACAGATAAAAGCCATCAAGGTCGGCCTTTTCATCATAAGACTCACTAGCATCAGCGATAGCACGAAGTATCAACCTAAAGTTTTCGAGTGACTGAAACGCAACCTTTCGAACGGCCGCCTTTTTTTCAGAAACCGTAGCTTTCGCAAAATCCCCAAACATCCGATTCACTGCATCTCGAATTTCGTCAATCTCCATCACAACACGTGACACATCTGCCCAATCTGCCGCTAGAGGTAGATCCCGCAACAAATCACGAGGCACAAGAACTACAGGCAGCCCCGACGAGAATGGGTTTTCAGGAAGACTCCGGTGGTCGTATTTGGCACCAAATTTCTTAGTTGGAATTTTTTGTTCGCTACAAAACTTTTCGGTAAGTTCGCACAATGGCGGAAGGAGAAAGCTGGTGGTCATATCGCTTAAGGTATCAGGCCCAACACCTTTCTCGAACAATCCCATCAACGGTATACATTCGGGATTTTTTTCACCCAGCGCTAAAATTTGCTTGGCGGTTCGCAGTATCTATCTCCGAATACCCACAGATCGTGAACTGCCTGACGTACTCGCTCCCCCATACCCCAAACCCGTCTCCGACCTTTCATCCAGATTCAACCCGCGATAGGCTCCCTTCCACGCGGGATCGCCTTCAGCTTCAGAAATTTCTAACAACTGCAGAATGTCCCTAAAGTTACGCTCAAGCAGTACCTTGCCTTGTGCTTTTATTATTCTGTTACTCGACTTTTTGACCAACAGCGGGTCGACAAATAGCTTGGTGTCCGAATTCAGAATCGGGTCGAGCAGACCAGCAATTTTGAAAGCCGCTGCTGGCGTACCAAAATGCTGCGAGAACAATATTGGCTGCAAAAGAGCCATAGCTGCCTCCAATTAAGTTGTCGGCGGGTGTTCACCTTCCGTCGACATTAGATGCAGAAAAAGCTTTGTCATAGTCTAGGCAAAATATTCGAATACAACCGCCGCCCTTGCGCCCAGCGTCAGCGTCGCGCCGTCGCGGAAAACGTCTCCGAGCTTGAACACCGCCGCGCCCGTTCCCTCCGGCAGCGCAAATTGCGCCGGCTCCGGCTTCTTCCCGAGATTGAAGACGCAGAGCAGCTTTTCGCCCTCGCCTTCGCGCTCGAAAGCCAGCACTGGCTCGCCCGCATCGAGAAAGCGGATCGATCCCCGCTTGAGCGCCGGATGCGCCTTGCGGAGCGCGACGACGGCGCGGGCATGGGCGAGCACCGAGTTTCCGTCCGCCTGCTGAACATCGACCGCCCGCTCGCGGTGATAATCGGGGATCGGCAGCCAGGGCGTTGCCGCCGTGAAGCCGGCCTCATGCGTGTGACGCTCCCACGGCATCGGCGTGCGGCAGCCGTCGCGCCCCTTCGACCACGGAAAA
>JAUXWL010000290.1 GCA_030680155.1 Anaerolineales bacterium | reverse complement strand
TTTTCCTCACGCATCACATAGCCGCGCTGTTGAATGGTCGAGATGGTCGGCGCATACGTGGAAGGGCGCCCAATGCCATTTTCCTCCAACGACTGCACCAGCGACGCTTCGGAGAAGCGCGGCGGCGGCTGGGTGAAATGCTGCTCAGGGATCAAACGCACCAGTTCCTGTTTTTGCCCCTCTGCCACGCCAGCAGGGATCTTTACATCCTCTTCTTCTTCGGTTTTCACATCTTCGTTCCTGGCTTCTTCATAAACGACAAGGAAGCCCGGAAACTTGATCGCGGAACCCGAAGCGCGCATGAGATAGGTATGCTCACTGGTCTTGCCAGTCACTTCCACTTGCAGGGTGTCATGCACCGCCGATTCCATTTGAGAAGCGACGAATCTCTGCCAGATCAGGCGGTATAGCTTGAACATGGCAGGGTCAAGGAACTCCTTCATTTTTTCAGGGTCGCGCATGGACGAGGTCGGGCGGATGGCTTCATGTGCCTCCTGCGCCCCCGCTGACTTGGTCTTGTAGACAGGCGGGGCGGTGGGAAGATAATCTGCACCGTATTTACCTGTCACAAACTCGCGCGCTTCACTCTGGGCCAGCGCGGAAACATTGGTCGAGTCAGTACGCATGTAGGTGATAAGACCTGTCGTACCGCCTTCGCCGACGTCCTGACCTTCGTACAGTCCCTGCGCGAGCGCCATGGTACGTCTGGCAGTAAACCCAAGTTTGCGAGACGCCTCCTGCTGAAGCGTGGAGGTGGTGAATGGCGCGGAGGGTTTGCGGCGTCTCTCTCCGCGTTTGACCTTTGAAATGGAATAAGAGGCAGTTTCCAGGTCGTAGAGAAGCGGTTTGACCGACTCCTCGTTGGGAAGTTCAGGCTCCTTCTCATCCACGCGGACGAGTTTGGCTATGAAATTTGATTTCAAATTTTCAGGCTTGAACTCACCGTGAATGGACCAGTATTCCACCGCCTTGAAATCATCGATCTCGCGCTCGCGGTCAACGATGAGCCTGAGCGCCACCGATTGCACACGCCCCGCTGAAAGACGCCCGCGCACCTTCTCCCACAAAATGGGACTGATGCTGTACCCAACGAGGCGATCCAACACGCGGCGCGCCTGCTGGGCATTGACCAAATCCATGTTAATGTTGCGGGGATGCGAGAACGCCTCGGCTACGGCAGGCGCGGTAATTTCATGGAAGACCACGCGCTTGGTGCGCGCAGGGTCGATCTCGGCCGCCTCCATCAAATGCCACGAGATGGATTCGCCTTCGCGGTCAGGATCGGTTGCCAGAAAGATCTCTTCAGCTTTCTTCGCGAGCTTTTTGAGATCCTTGACCACTTCCTTCTTTTCATTTGGAACACGGTACTTCGGCTCGAAATTATTATCAACATTTACAGACAACTGTGACTTCAACAGATCACGCACATGCCCCACCGAGGCGCGGACAGTGTATCCTTTACCAAGAAAACGCCCAACGGTCTTTGCCTTGGCAGGCGACTCGACGATGACAAGTTTGCCTTCGCGCACTTCCACCTTTTCAGGCTTCGGCGGCGGAATAAGTCCTTCGTGCGCTTCGGTCTTTCCCATGCGAAATAGTTTTGTGCCGCAAACGGGACATATCCCCGTCGTTACTGCAGAGCTTCTGGCATTGAACCCTGCAACGGGGTCTTTCACCTCTCGCTTGGTCTTGCACTTCATACAATATGCTTCCATCCAACCTCCAGCGCGGGAACCGCGCTCCTTTATCTACGGGATTTATTTACAACATGAAGTGGCAGTCACTTTTAGCAAACTTTGTAAAAGGAATTGCAGAAAAGTGACTGCCACCTTACTCATAAAATCAAAAACGCATTCTACGCAATTTTTCAAAATCCCGCAAATCGTTTTTCTAGAGAAATTTTTCCTGATGATGCTTTTTCAAGTGTCCGACGATATCCCGCACCTTCTGCGACTGGTCGGTTTTACAGACCATAAGCACATCGCCCGCATCCACAATGACCATATCATCCACGCCAATGGTGACGATCAGCCGCTCGGCATTGCCGCCATACACCAGGGTGTTATGTGTTTCGTGAGCCAGATGCAGGTTGCTGTTCGTTGCAATATTACCATCCATATCGGGTAACAGCACCTCGAACAGGGAAGACCACATGCCAACATCGCTCCAACCCAACCCACCTGCGGGTAAAACCGCCACCCGCTCGGCGTTCTCCATCACGCCGTAATCGACGGTTTCGTTCTTCAAGTCGAACCAGAGTTCATTCAACGTATTCTCCTGATTCGACGTTCCCCATGCAGCGGAAATCTTCTTCAACACGCCGCCCAACTCAGGCATTTGTTTGTCGATCTCACCCAGGATCGCATCCACCTGCCAGATAAACATACCACTATTCCAGGAATGATCCCCTGTCCGCAGCAGTTGTTGCGCCGTTTGGTCATCGGGCTTTTCCTTGAAACGCTGCACGCGATAGACGGGATAGTTGTAATTGCCGTTCAACGGTTCCCCTTGCTGGATGTACCCGTACGCCGTGGAGGGA
Organism: Anaerolineales bacterium; assembly: GCA_030680155.1. Taxonomy (GTDB): domain Bacteria; phylum Chloroflexota; class Anaerolineae; order Anaerolineales; family Villigracilaceae; genus Villigracilis. The sequence continues at coordinate 1,973 of JAUXWL010000290.1, read as the reverse complement.
GCCGTCGGTGTAATGCCAAGCGTCACCAGATATTTATCGTCCGCAACATCAAAGGCAGCTTTGAGCAGATAATGGAAAAGGTCACGATTGCGGATGAAATGATCTGAAGGCAGGATCGCCATCGCAGCGTTCGGATCACGCTTTTGTAACACAGCCGCCGCCAGCCCCACCACAGAAGCCGTTCCGCGTGGGGCAGGCTCGATCAGGTAATTTTCTGCGGGAATTTCCGGCGCCTGTTCCTTCATATCGCGTGCCTGCTCCTCCACCGTAACAACTAAAATCCGCTCAGGTGGAAAAAGATTCTCCAGCCGCGCCACGGTACTTTGAAAAAGTGTCTCTTTGCCAAGCAAGGGTAGCAATTGTTTCGGGCGTTCTTTCCTTGAAACAGGCCACAGACGCGTGCCGCCGCCGCCCGCCATGATAACTGCATAATGATGTTCAGACATGATCAATTCACCTTGTATTCCGTTTGATCTTCGCGCAGGGAAACATAGTTCATACCGCCAACCTGACGCACCATTCCTTTTAATTCCATCAGCGCAAGAGTAGCAGAAACTTTTTCAATTGGCAAGTTGGCCTGGTTGCGGATTTCATCCACGTGCAGCGGCTCCCTGCTCAACACACTCAACACCAACGCTTCAGTCTCGTCAGCAGGTAATACTTTCCGCGCGGATTTATGCTCTCCGATGCGGGTAATATCCAAAGCTTGCATAAGATCATCAGGGGTCAACAACGGCAGCGCGCCTTTTTGGATCAGTCGATTCGTGCCTTTGCTCTGCGGGGCAAAAATACTGCCCGGCACAGCGAACACTTCACGTCCATGTTCGGCCGCAAACTCCGCTGTGATCAATGCGCCACTCGTCTCAGCCGCTTCGATTACCACCACTGCCAAAGACAAACCAGAGATGATGCGATTGCGCGGCGGAAAGTTGGATGCGTCCGGCGGCGTGCCAACTGCGTAATCGCTGATGATCGCGCCCCGCTCCATCATTTGCTCGGCAAGCGCGCGATGCTCGGGCGGGTAGATCTTATCCACTCCAGAGCCGAGAATGCCAATCGACCGCCCGCCAGCTCTCAGCGCAGTTTGATGCGCGATGGCATCCACCCCACGGGCGAGTCCGCTTACGACGGTAATCCCATTTGCAGCGAGGAAAGAGGCGATTTCTTCTGTCAACTGCCGGCCATACGGCGTTACTTTGCGCGTGCCGACGACGGCAACTGCGAACAGATCATCCTGCAAATATTCGCCGCGCACATACAGGACAGGCGGCGGCTGGTCAATTTCACGCAAACGGGATGGATATTCTTCATCAGCCCAGGTGAGGATTTTAATGCCCTGCGCTTCGATCTTCGCCCAGACCTGATTCAGGTCTACCGACTCTCTCGCCGCCAGAACACGTTCGACCACCTTCGCGCCCAGGCCTGCTTCTGCCAACTGAAAAGGATCAGACCGCCAGGCAGATTCGAGGTCGCCAAAGTATGCGACCAATCCCTGCATGCGGACTGCGCCAATGCCTTTAATAAGATTAAACCCGACCCAATACTTTTTCTCTTCCATAAAATGATTTGGAATTTTATCACTCCCCGTTTGGATTTACGATTTTCAATACAGAGACTACGATTTGTCTTCCACCAGCCCATCCATGAGATGGACCTTCATCACGCGGGCTTGCATATCCACTTCGAGGATGACAGGGGGAATGGCAGGCAGCAGAATCTCTTTGTCGTTTTCATCACGGACTATGTAAACATCGTTCGCGCCAGTTTCGAGGATTTCAACCAACTCACCAAGTGCCGCCCCCGTATCTTCAATGACGCTCAAGCCAACCAGTTCATATTTGTAATGCTGACCTTCGGGCAACGGCGGGACTTCACTCGCCTTGACATATACCCAGTGATTGCGGAAACGGCCAACGGTTTCAGGGGTGTCGAAACCGCGCAGTTTGACCAGCAACCCCTGACCATGCTCTCGA
>JAUXWL010000288.1 GCA_030680155.1 Anaerolineales bacterium | reverse complement strand
CGCCAGATGGTACTCTTGCCGATTCCGTCGGGGAAAGGTCAAAATCTTAGCGTCTTGGCGGCTTTGCGTTGAGATTGTTAGATTCAGATTTGGAATTGCTGCTTTCTGGACGAGCTCCTTGAAACTACGTAAGAGCCAAATCCAAAATGTACGGTAGTGGAGCGCTTTTTTATCCTTTTTCGAGAACCATGACCGATGCTATACTGGATATTCATTACACTCAAAAAGGAAACCACATCCATGCTCAGTTCCCTTGAACTTCTCTTTATGGCGCTGGCCGCACTCGCTGCAGGCGCGGTCAATGCCCTCGCGGGCGGCGGGACGCTCATCACCTTTCCCATGCTGACCTTTCTCGGCGTGCCTGCCGTCTCTGCCAATGTGACCAACACGGTGGCGCTCTGCCCCGGCTATTTCGGCGGGACGCTGGCGCAGTGGAACGACCTGAAAGGACAGAAAAGCAGGTTGTGGCTGATCGTGCCTGCCAGTATCGTCGGCGGTTTGCTGGGCGGCTGGCTGCTTTTGCAAACGGGCGAAAAGTTATTCAGGGATTTGGTCCCCTATCTCATTTTGCTGGCTTCGGGCTTGCTTGCCATTCAAGACCCCGTCCGCGCCTGGTTGATAAGACGCATGGCGGCAGGGCAGGGTTCGCAGTTGGAAAAGATCACCTGGCTGCCGGTCACGCTCGCTTCGGTCTACGGCGGATATTTCGGCGCGGGCTTGAGCGTGATCGTACTCTCCGCCCTCGGCTTGACCCTGGAAGACTCGCTCACGCGTCTTAACGCGCTCAAGCAGGCGGTGGCTTTCTCGGTCAATATCGCCGCTGCAATATTTTTTCTCTTCTCCGGGCAGGTGGTCTGGTCTGCGGCGGTGGTGATGGCTGTTGGCGCGTTGATCGGCGGCGTGCTGGGCGGCAAACTGGCAGGCAAAATAAAACCGTCCACGCTGCGGTGGACGGTGGTAACGATAGGCGTGATCGTGGCAATCATTTATTTTGTGAGATAGCCTTGCAGGCAACCAGACACTCCCTGAGTTTAGGGAGTGTCTTTATTTCCAAATCGGAGAGATGATGCTTGGGGCGGAATTTTCAAGCATGGCAAACAACAATTGCGAGTTATTGACCAGCAACAAGATGATGAATACCAAAAGGGCGGCTTGAAACCAGCGTTTCTCCGCCAATTCGCGCCATGCCAATGCAAGGAAGAGGACGATGGCGTATGTCCAGTTGGTAGCGTACAGAAAGATATCCTTGCCGTACTGCATGTGCAGGGCAAAGTAAAAGAGAATGGTAAAGATAAAGGTGAGGAAATAGCCATTGTCCTGTTTGCGGATATTCTTCAGGAAAAAAAACACGCCGAGCACGAGCATTCCAGCCCACACAAGCGCCAAGCCTTCGCCCAACAGGGACTCGTATCTTGCGATCCGCATCGGTTCCTTTTTGATGGAGGCGCGGAACATCCATGTGCGTTGGAAGGGAAAATCATCGTCAATGATGAGCAATGGTTCGGGGGAAACTACGCTGTGTAATATCATCACTCGCGCGAGATAATTCGCACGCTGGGCTGTCGGAGGGAAGGAATTATGTCCCTCGCGCTGCAAGGGAGTCAGGTCCCAGAAATAGGGTTGCGAGTCGGGGTAGACAAAATTATGCAATAAACTCAGCGGCACAACAAAAGCGGCGGCGATCAAGCCATACAAAATCAACTGCTTGAGATTTCGTTTTACGAAAAGATGCGCGAGGAAGGTCTGCCCGATGTTCGAAATGGTGATCCCGAAGGCAAGCAGCCCCGTCACGACCATTGCGCTGAGCGGCTTGTCTTTTAGCAGCAAGATCAGGAACACGAGCGCAACTGCCGAAAGGTAGATATAGGTCTCGATAATGGAGGCAAATACCAGTTGAGTCGATGAAGCGCCGAAGAGGGCGGAGATCAACAGGGCGTGGTGTGAAATCCCAGTGGCGTGCTTCACAAAATACCAGACGAGAAAAACGCACAGTGCGCCTGTCAACGCGTTCAGAGTGAAGGCGGCGAAGAGCCAGTCACCCTGGAAGAGCAGAGCCAGCGCCCCGAC
>JAUXWL010000287.1 GCA_030680155.1 Anaerolineales bacterium | reverse complement strand
CCTTTTTTTAAAATTGCGGTTGAAAATCGCCGCCTATCTTTTGGCGGCGACTCGCTTTGTAGTTTTTTTACTGACTTTGTATTTTGCTTTTTTCTCGCCGATTTTCTTCTCTGGAACGAGCGCGATCAAAGTCCGCAGGGCATTGTTGACGCTTTCCGCATCGGGGAAGTATTCCGCCACGTCGGGTTCGAGTGTAATTGTTGGACCAATATGGCGAGTGGTGGTAGTTCCATCCTCATTGTGGATTCTTATAATATATCCCTTTTGTCTGGCACGGTAGTACTTTCCACGCACGCCTTTTTGACCTGAAAAATCGTATTCAGGTAACATTTCATCCATCTCATCTCGAAGGGTGTTATTTATTTTCTTCATACAATCTTCTTTCAACAGGCGTTGCCTTTCGACAACTGATAATACGAACTAGGGTGAATTTTTCAGTTTCCAATCTTTCCACATGCACAACCAATAGCACGCGCATATTTTTTGATGTGCCAATGCTTATATACCGATCTTCTTCATCAGAATGGAGTTTGTCATGAAGTGTAAAAAGGAATGGGTCATCAAATACAGTTTCCGCTTCTTCAAAACTCACTTTGTGCTTTTGTAAGTTAACACGGGCTTTTCCCTGATCCCATTCATATACTTGTATCATGCCCCAAATTATACCGCCATTGACCAGCGCCCAAACAACCATAAATTGGCAGGGAAAAGCGGCTGAAATTCGCCGTTTTTCCCCTACACTTTTATGTTGCTTGGATACCAGTACTTTTGCCCGAATTGACTGACCATCCATGCTGATGTATAGTAAAAAAACACTGGAGAACCCTAATGAAAAAAACTACTTCACTGCTTGTCCTGTTTTTACTCATCACATTTATTTTTCCGCGTTCCTCCGCCCGTGCCGATGCCGCGCCGCCCGAAGCGCCTCCAGGGACGACGCTTCTGCCTGGCGAGTCGATCACCCAGGTCCGCATGGTGGCAGAGACGGTGACGCTGACCATCTCGAAGGACCCTTCGGATGCGCAACAGGCGGTTGCGAAAACGGAAGCAGTCTTTACCATGCGAAATCTTGGGACAACCGAAGAGAAAATGCAGGTGCGATTTCCGCTTTCGTTCTTCAACGGCAATTCGGATGGGTATTTCAATTTCCCTGAGATCGCATCCATCGCGGTGAAAGTGGATGGGAGACCCATCCCAACGAAGCGCGAAATCCAGCCGTTCGCTGCCAGTGAATATTCCTACACTGAACGTGCGGAAATCCCGTGGGCAGTTTTTGATGTGACCTTCCCGCCGAATCAGGATGTTATTCTCGAAGTCGTGTACAACGTCAACGGCTACGGCTATTATCCCTACGAAGCGTTCAAATATATTCTCGAAACGGGCGCGGGCTGGAACGGCACGATTGGCAGCGTGGAGATCATTGTCCGCCTGCCGTATGAGGTCAGCGGGCAAAATCTCGACTTGACCGGTCAGCCTGGGCACGGAGAAGCAACTCCGGGCGGAGTCCGAAGCGGGAATGAAATCCGCTGGATGTTCAGCGACCTTGAACCGACCTGGCAGGATAATATCCAGATCGTGGTCGTCACGCCATCGTTGTGGGAAAAGGTCTTGAAGGAAAAAGCGGCAGTCGCAAAAAATCAAAATGACGGCGAAGCATGGGGCAGGCTGGCGAAGGCGTATAAAGAAGTCATCATGATGCCGAAAGGCTGGCTGCGTGAAGACTCTGCGGGGCTTGAGTTGTATGCGTTGAGCAAGGACGCCTATGAAAAATGTCTCGCGCTTCTGCCCAATGATCCGCTCTGGCATTACGGCTATGCCGACCTGCTGTGGGCGCAGTATCAATATGGAATTTATTTTGCGGGCAAGACCGACACCGAAGGCATTCTGACCAAAACATTGACTGCGCTGCAAACCACGCTCGCGCTCGACCCGAACAATCAACTTGCGAAAGATTTGCTGCTTGAGATCAGTTACCAAATTCCCCAAGCCGTGCAACAAATGGGTGACGAGAGTTTTGTCCTGCTCGGGTTGACCGCCACCCCCATCCCTCCCACACCCTGGGGCGGATACCCGACTGAAACGCCTCAACCCACACCGGAACCTGTTGCCGCCACCCCAGCCGAGTCTGCACCTGAAGCGCAACCCGCCCCGACTGAAGTTCCCACTGCGCCGAATCCCCTGTGCGGAGGAGCCTTCCTGCTCCCTGCGTTGTTGGGGATGATCCTTGTTGGGCGAAAACGTAAATAAAACAAAAGGTGACTGTCACTTTGTACGTGACAGTCACCTTTTTACTTCTCACTTGTTACTCGTTACTTATTATTTCACTTAATCCCCGCCACCTTCAACCCATCTTCCAAAATTCCCTTTACCTTGTCCGCATGACGGGTTTCGGTGTACACACGCAGGATCGGTTCCGTGCCGGAGAAGCGGATTAACATCCAGCCGCCGTCTTCCAGCTTATATTGGAAACCGTCCACGGTGATGAGCTCGGTCACCTTCAACCCGCCCAGCGTGGACGGATTGTTGTCGCGGATGATCTTCTTGCGTGATTCGTGGTCGCCGCTGAAGGGGCTGTCCACGCGGTCATAGAAATATTCACCACCGACTTTTTCAAATAAATCTTTGAGCAGTTCGGTCGGTTTCTTGCCTGTTTTGACCATGAAATCGAGCATGTACAAACCTGCTAAAATCCCATCACGTTCAGGCACGTTCCCACGGAAGGCGTATCCGCCAGATTCCTCGCCGCCGATGAGGGCGTTGGTCTCGGTCATCTTCGGGGCTACGAATTTGAAGCCCACGCCAGTCTCATGGACAGGCACTCCGTATATCTCGCCCAGTTTATTGAGCATGTTGGTGGTGGAGAGGGTCTTCACAATGTCGCCGCGTTCGCCGCGCACTTCGAGCATGTAGTATGCCAGCAGACCAAATACGCGCAGTTGATTGATGAATTCGCCGTTCTCGTCGCCGATGCCGCAGCGGTCTGCGTCGCCATCCAGAATCAAAAGGACATCGGCTTTGTTGTCCACCGTGGCTTTCAAGCCCATGTCAATATTCGGGCGGATGGGTTCGGGGCGTTTCATTTCGGGGAATGAAGGATTGCGCTCATTGTGGATTTCGATCACCTGCGTCTTGCCGCCTTCCAGCAGGCGGGTAAACCAATTCGCGCCGTTGCCCCACATCGAATCGACGACGATGGTCAGTCCAGCATCTTTGATCGGCTGCAGGTCGATCAGTCCATCACGGGTGAGGTGTTCGATGTAGGGTGTTGCCGCATCGAATTTGACGATTTCGCCCGCGGCTTCGGCTTCCTTGTAACTCTTGCGTTTCACATCCTTCACGTCATCAGGGATGCCCGCTTCGATCTGCTTCAAGCCTTTGGGGTCGATTGCGCCGCCCGTCTCATTGCGGACCTTGAAGCCATTATCCGTTGGCGGGTTGTGGCTGGCAGTGACGTTGACTGCGCCCGCGGCCTTTTTGTCCACCACGGCGTAGGCGATTACAGGAGTGGGAGTCGCACTGTCGGTCAGGTAGACCTTTAGCCGGTTGCCCGCCAGTACCTCCGCCACAGCGGCGGCGAAATTCTCCGAGTGGAAGCGCTTGTCGTAGCCGACCACGATCCACTGTCCCTGTTTGCCTTGCGAAAGCATGTACGTTGCAAATCCCTGCGCACAGCGGCGAAGGTTGTCGAAAGTGTACTCTTCCGCGATGACTCCACGCCAGCCATCCGTGCCGAATATGATTTTGTGTGCCATTGAATCTTCTCCTGAAAATTGATAACTTGCAAAATTATACCCGTCACAGGCACAAATATCACCCGAAAGGCGCTAATTTCCTTCATGACAGAACAAAAGAAAACCCCGAGGT
>JAUXWL010000284.1 GCA_030680155.1 Anaerolineales bacterium | reverse complement strand
TTTACCGGGCGCTGTCAAAGTCGCGCACAAAACAGGCTGGTCGGACGATTTCTTTCACGACATCGGCATCGTCTTTCCGCCCAGGCGCAAGCCGTATATCATCTCGCTCTTCACGCATGGCTTTTCTGTAGACACGGAAGCGCATGAGTGCATGGCAGAAGTGTCGAGGATGATTTACGATATGCTATAAAAATAACCTTGTCATTGCGAGGGCGGTGATTGTCCGCCCGAAGCAATCACATGAGATTGCTTCGCCGCTTAAGAGCAAAAACGGCGGCTCGCAATGACGGAAACACAAGGAATTTTATGACCACCCTTTCCACTCTCACGTATTACCCGATCAAAGCCTGCCGCGGATTTGACGTGCCCGCCGGCAATGTCCACCGCATGGGTCTCGAACATGACCGCCGCATGATGGTCGTTGCGCCCGATGGCGGTTTCCTCACCCAGCGTGAGTATCCGCGTCTGGCGTTGATCACACCATCCGTTAAGAATGAGGCGTTGACTCTTTCCGCGCCCAATTTCGATTCGCTCCAAATTGGAATCCAAAAGACTGGCACGCCTACATCCGTTGAAATTTGGTCAAGCAAAGGCGTGGACGCCATCGATCAAGGCGACGAGGCCGCCGCATGGTTATCGGATTGGCTCGGCGCGTCGGTACGCCTCGTCCACATCGCGGATGGATTCAAACGCAAATTGAATCCGAACTATGCCATCAACACGGACGACCACACGGGGTTTGCGGACGGCTACCCGATCCTCATCATCTCGGAAGAATCGCTTCAGGACTTAAACTCGCGGCTTGATTCGGCGCTGCCGATGAATCGATTCCGCCCGAACATTGTGGTCAAAGGCAGTGAGCCGTTCGCGGAAGATACATGGAAACGCATCCGTGTCGGTGGGATCGAGATGGCGCTGGTCAAACCGTGTGCGCGCTGTGTGGTGACGACGATTGACAAGGAAACATTAGAGAAAAGCAAGGAGCCGCTGAAGACTCTCGGCGCGTATCGCAAGCATGAGTTGGGAGCGATCTTTGGAGTGAACGTCATTCCGTTAAATGAGGGCAGGCTTGAGGTCGGCATGAGCGTGGAGGTTTTGGAATAATGGACTTGATCGATATTCTCGGCTGGATCGGCTCGGCAACCTATCTATCAGCCTTTGCATTGAACTCCGCCAGGAAAGTAACCAGCGACTCGGTCACATATCAGGGCATGAACA
>JAUXWL010000275.1 GCA_030680155.1 Anaerolineales bacterium | reverse complement strand
CTTGCCCATCACACCCGAAGCCTTTCTCGCCGCTGCAGCAACTCCGCCCGCCGTACTCGCACCGTTCTCTCCAAACAGCATGGAAGGCTTCTTCTTCCCCGACACCTACACTCTCCCGCGCGAAACGACTGTCGAACAATTACTCGACATCATCGCCCGCAATTTCACCGTCCGCATCACGGACGATTTGCAGGCAGGGTTCGCCAATCAAGGACTGACCATCTACCAGGCTGTCATCCTCGCTTCCATCGTGGAGCGTGAGGCCGTCCGCAAGGAGGAAGCGCCGCAGATCGCTTCGGTCTATCTCAATCGCCTCACCATCGGCATGAAACTGGATGCTGACCCGACTGTCCAATACGCACTTGGCTATCAAATTGACACAAATTCCTGGTGGAAAAGTCCGCTCACGTGGAACGATCTGAACGTCAATTCCCCCTACCACACCTATCAATTTATCGGTCTGCCGCCCGCACCCATCTCCAACCCCAGCCTCGCAGCGCTGCAGGCAGTCGCCTTCCCGCAATTAACCTCATACTACTACTTCCGCGCCGCATGTGACGGATCAGGCTATCACGTCTTCGCAACCACGCTCGAAGAACAGATCGCGAACGCGTGTCCGTAGGGTGTTGTATAATTGAATTAATGTATCGCAAAGTTGTGGTTTCCTTGATCCGTAAACACCGCACCCAGTTGAACAAATTGGGCGTTAAATCCCTGTCTATTTTTGGTTCCGTGGCTCGCGGTGAGGAACGGCCTGAAAGTGACGTGGATGTTCTGGTTGAATTTAACGGTCCCGCCACTTTCGATGCGTTCATGGATACTAAATTCTATTTGGAAGAATTGCTTGGCTGCAAAGTGGATTTGGTCGTGCCGCAGGCGCTCAAACCACGCTTGAAGGAAAATGTGATGAGGGATCTTGTCCATGTCGCGTGATGTCGTCGCCCACAACTATTTTGGGGTTAGCGATGAGATCGTTTGGGATGTGGTCGAGAATATAATCCCTGATCTGCTTGAACAAGTTAGGGAGATTTTGAAAGAGAATTAAGAGCCTATCCGTAAAATCGGAGTGCAGTCTTTAGTCTGCTTTGGCATTGCGGACTGAAGTCCGCACTCCGGGGACTTATGGATAGGCTCTAAGATAAATCCCTCAGAATTCTTCTTGTGCATATTATCGCGGATGCATGTCCGTAGGGTGATGAGTATGCACGCAAAGGTTGTCACTGAAAACTGCAAAATCTCCAGATTTTGCTCGAAAGTCGGGAGACTTTCGACTCCGCTCCTGACATAGTTTGTGTTTGGAAAATCTAAAACCTTCGTTCTTCTTTCAGCCTTAAAAAATATCCCGCCCCCACCATCCCAGTGCCGAGAAAACTCAATATCAATCCCTGCCATATGACGGGCGAAAGCAGAGTCTGCACCATTGCGGAAGCGAGGTCGCCTGTGTAATCAAGCAAGAGGACGGGCAGATAGTTTGGCATCTGCGCCGCAAGGACGCCTTGCAGGATTCTGCCAATGATGGGTCCGCCGAGCAGTGCCATCACAAACGCCAGCCCGCCCGTGATCGCCAGCGGAATTCCCCACCAGTTCAGCCAACCTTTGAGTGATCTGACGCCAAAGATCAAAATCCCCAGCAAAAACGCCAGCGGTAATAGCGGACTGATGCGCATCAACAGTCGCGCGGTCTCCAGTCTCTGGCGCGGATCATTCTGCGGCGGCGCGCTGGCGATGACAACCTGATCCGGGATCGCCGCTGACATGAATTGCATCTGTCCCTGAATCACAGGGATGAGAATTGGTTGCAAGTCAGCAGGCGGATTGCACAACTCGATTTTCCCGCCCGAAAATAAATTCAACGTCATTTGCCCGATCTGGAACAGGTCACAGGCGGGCAGTGTGCCCAATAGGGAGAAGACGGCTTGTGTCCCTGCTTCGCCTGCCAGGCTGGCTTTTAGCGGTGCGAGGTTCAACTGCGCTGTATTCGTTTCCATGGTCAGATACGCGATCATCGAATTCATCGCATCATCGCCCATTACACGCAGGGTCTCTGCGGGCAGCAGGGTGTGGAAGAACGCATCCCACGCATCCCTGCCCATGCCGCGCATTATGACCGGGAACTGGCTTTGATCTGCCGTGGAGGCTGTCACCGCCTCCGCCATCACGCTGGGGAGTTTGTTGTAGAAATCCTCCCGCGCGAAGGCGCGTTGATAGGTTTCAGCGGTAAAGGCTCTTCTATCCAAATTGAAGAGAAAGGTGGCGATGACAGCGGTGGCTATGAATGAAATCGCGCAAAATGCGGCAATGCTTTTTCGTAAGTTTTCCATTTGATTTTTTTTCTACCTAATAAACCTGGAGTGCAGACTTCAGTCTGCACTCTTTCAATATGCACTTTGCGCGGACTGAAGTCCGCACTCCAATTTATGTTGTCGTCAAAATCTCAATATAATCCTGCGTCACGGTTTCCGCATTGCCAGCGCCAAGCAGGTTCAACAGTTCTGCAGAGAGTTCCGCTTTCAGGTCGGCGTCCTTGCGGCTCCAGGTGCGGCTCTTGATCTCAAGGAAAT
>JAUXWL010000261.1 GCA_030680155.1 Anaerolineales bacterium | reverse complement strand
TGCATGCACACGCTGGAGATTGCTTCGGCGAAACATGCCGCCTCGCAATGACATTGTTTGGGTACGGGGTGAGGGAACTTATATATTTTTCTCTACCGTACACGCAAACCCTAAAGCCTGTCCTGAGCTTGTCGAAGGGGTCTCCTTTTCCTTCGCAGATTCTCGATTCGCCGAAAAGACCTTTAGGGTTTCTTTGCGAGGAAAATGTACGGTAGAGAAATATTTTTACGAACCCTTGTACAGCGATTGACCTGCCTGGCGGGAAGATCATACAGCGATGAACGCGCGCCGGCCAGGATTTTGTTTGCGCCTCATATTCGCCTCCTGCCTTCTCTGCCTGTCATAGCCCTGACGGCTCACAGCGTTTTGCGCCAGATGGCGGTTGTGGACAATAGGCAATTTTGCTTATCAACCAATACGTGAAGTAGCCCTCGGTGTTTATCGCATACAACCCTACAATAGTTATCAACCCCGAGGCGCTCATGAATATTTCCCCCTTCCTGTCTGTTAATCAATCCTGTGATGAAACGCTGCAATGGGCAAAAGGTCAGTTGTTACAGGCGAATTTTCGTTTTGTTCAGACCTTCGATCTACATGCCGCGCGGGCCGGACTGCATGACTGTTCCTGCCCAAATCATGGGACTAATGCATGTGATTGCCAGATGGTGATCCTGTTGGTTTACGGAAAAAATGCAGAACCTGCGACCTTGTTCCTGCATGGCAATGACGGGCAGACCTGGCTTTCGATTGCGGACAGCCCGCGCCAAAAAGCAGATGTGAAGCTGCAAGTTTCAATTCGACAGGCGCTGGAGGGTAAAGCCACCGCCTCGCTTTCGTGGATCGAATAGGCAAAATTGCCTATATCCATATGTGTTATATGGCTCTCGAATCTATGTGATGTGTCGTCTATACTTGGGATATCTTATATCAAAAGGAGAAGAGATGTTTATATTTAAAAGATTATTTATTATGTTGAGCGCTGTTGGGATGTTGTTGACAGCCTGTAGCGGGCAGGGAACCGTTGCCCCGGTTGAAGTCACCATTACCCTGACAGAATTCGGGATCGAGCCATCGTTAACCGAGTTCAAAACAGGTGTTCCCTATCACTTCGTGGTGACCAATGAGGGCGCGGTTGAGCACGAGATCATGATCATGCCCCCATTGACGGAGGACGATATGGGTATGGCCATGGATATGGAGGAATTAGACGAGTTGGCATTGGTCATGATCGAAGCATCTGACTTACCCGTCGGCGGAACAGCCTCTTTTGACTATACCTTTACAGAAGCTGCGCCTGCTGGCGCTCTTGAGTTTGCCTGCCATACACCCGGTCACTATGAAGCGGGCATGAAACTGCCAATTACCGTCAGTCCATAGAGGAACGGCCCATTTAGATAAAATCCAAAATAACATTGTAGGCGCAAGGAGGACCGTTTGCGCCTACAATGTTCATGAAAGCGAGAGATGAATGACAATCGGCATTGTTGAGAAAAAAGCGGGCAATAAACCATCAATGGGTGAATGGATTTCCCGCAACTGGTTTGGGATATTTCTCGTTCTCTATGGATTATGGGTGTTTATTCCTTTTCTCGCGCCTGTGTTCATGCAAATCGGCTGGACGGGAGCAGGTAAGGCGATCTACTTCATTTACTCCTTTTTCTGCCATCAACTGCCGGGACGTTCCTTCTTTTTATTTGGCGAGAAAACCATGTACTCCTTAAGCGAAGTTCAAGCCGCCTGGCAGGATACGAATAACCCCATGATCTTACGCAAGTTCATCGGGGACGAAGCAATGGGTTGGAAGGCTGCCTGGTCCGACCGCATGATTTCGTTCTACACCAGTGTTTGGTTTTTCGCAATTCTATGGTTTCCTCTTCGGCGCAGAGTCAAACCACTTTCGTGGTGGGCGTTTGGGCTGCTCCTGCTTCCGCTGATAGTGGATGGTGTTACACATACAATCAGCGATTTATCTGGAGTCGGGTTGGGATTCCGTGATACAAATGTGTGGCTGGCTGTGCTGACGAATAATGCCTTGCCCGCGACATTCTACATGGGCGATGCGCTTGGGTCGTTCAACTCGATCATGCGCTTCATCACCGGACTTTTGGCTGGACTCGGCATCGCCTGGCTGGTCTTCCCGTATATATTTCAATCACAAACCCATGCTCAACAACTGGATGCGTTAAGGTATGCCAAAGCCATCGAAAAAATCAAAAACAAAAATCCGCATTCTTCTGGCGGATGACCATCATATTCGTCTGTGCCGGGGCGAGGCGCAAACGCTCATCCAGAAACACAAACCGGATGTCGCCGTGCTTGATATCCAAATGCCAAAAGCCAGCGGCATCGAGGTCACGCGCTCGCATTTTCCTGAGAAGCTTGGAGATTGAGTCTGCTTTGGGAAGGGGAACCAAGCTAACGGTCCGATTGTGAAGCGATAAATGTCATAAGCCATTTTGCCTATTTCTTCATACGCCGCCTTGCGCTTATCGCAGGTGGCAAATCATTGCATAATTCAATCGAAAGGAGAGATCATGTCAAACACGTTTATAGACCCTGTCTGCGGCATGGATATTGATCCTGCCACCGCCGCAGGGAAATCCGAGTACAACGGACAAACCTATTACTTCTGCTCACTCGGCTGTAAAAAGGCGTTCGATGAGAACCCTGAAAAGTATCTTGGCAAAGAGACTGAGCATCCAAACTAGATTTTCCAAACGGCTTGTTCGATGTTCGAACAAGCCGTTCAAGCCGTTGCCTTTCCCGGTCACGGCTTTCACCCGCCCTTTGCCCAATCTTTACGAATTCTTTAACTTTCATCGGTATTCTTGAATTATCAAGAAAGGAAACAAGGAAATGAAAAAAATCAACTGGTTGGTTGTTGCCGTTATTGGGCTCCTCGCCATCTTCATCCTATTTGGTACGGGAATGTTTGGCGGCTGGGGTTATCGCGGCTGGGGCATGATGGGACCCGGCATGATGGGTTGGGGGTACTCTCCCCTTGGCTGGATCGGCATGGCTTTTATGTGGCTGATCCCCGTCGGATTCATTGTGTTGACGGTGTTGGGTGTTTTCTGGCTGTTACAGAATGTCGGAAATTCCAGATTGCCATCCTCTCAAAACCTCTGCACTAATTGTGGAAAAAGCGTACAAGCGGATTGGCAGAATTGTCCATACTGCGGAACAGCAATAAAATAAAATTCGCTGCCGTACATTTTCCTCGCAAAGAAACCCTTAGAGACTGTTTCTTAACTCGTAGGCAAAGACCCTAAAGGTTTCCCACGGTTACGAAAACGCCGTTTTGTGGGCGCTTTTTTGCAAATGATGGTTCTGTTTTGCGGCGAAAACCTTTAGAATCTGTTTAATAAGTCAAAACATGTCACCCTGAGGGCGCGTTTTCTAGCGCCTGTAGGGTCTCGAAAC
>JAUXWL010000009.1 GCA_030680155.1 Anaerolineales bacterium | reverse complement strand
AATGAAGAACCAGATGTTCGCGGGTCTTTCTGCGAGACGTCTCATAAAATAGGGATACCAATGCGTGCCGAAGGGAACATATACGCGCACGGGATAGCCTTCCTTTGCCAGCTGGTCCTGCAAATCCCTGCGAATGCCGTGCAGCATCTGGAATTCCAAGCCGCTTTTCGGCAAGCCTATTTTTTCAGCATAGCTTTTTGCAAAGGCAATGCGCTTCTCATCGTGAGAGGCAATGGCTGGAATGGGCGGCGTGCGCCCGTCAGCGCTGAGCGTGGATTTCACGGCAAGCGATGTGTCGATCAGAATCTTGGTCAGCAGGTCAAAGTTCGCATCCACATCCGCTTTTTTGGGGAAGGCCTTCTCGGGCGGTTCGCGATACGCGCCTTTCACCAGGCGGATGCGCGTCCCGTCCTGCAACATGCGGCGCACGTCCGCTTCAGCGCGATATAAATAGGACTGCACCGCCATCCCAACATTGTCATATCCTTTTTCGAGCATGGCGTAATACATGTTTATGGTCTTGTCGGTATAAGGCGTGTCTTCGATATCAACGCGGACGAAAGTCTTGTTCTGCTTTGCGCGGGCCAGAACACGCTCAAGAGTTTCGGCACAGAGCGCTTCATCCAGGCCCAAGCCGATCTGAGTCAGCTTGATGGAGATATTGCTCCTCGCAGCAGGATCAACTCCGAGCGCGTCCAGAGTCGCGAAGATGTCGTCTGCGGCTTGCTGTGCTTCTTCCGGGGTACTCGTATGTTCACCGAGATGGTCGAGAGTCGCATTAATCCCCTTGGCATTCAATTCCCCCACAACACGGATTGCATCTTCAAGTTTGGTTCCCGCAACAAAACGGGAGGCGGTTCGCCAGGCAAATCCCCAACTGGTGATCAAATTTTGCGCCCAGGCAGCTTTGGAAAGGTAGATCAAAAGTGAGCGGAGCATGAAACCATCCTTCGAGGCGGAAAGGTATTAATCCAGCGCTTATTCTAGCACAGGCGCTCTATTTCGGTATGTTATACTTTTTGCGTGATTTTCGTCCTATCGTTGGAGGCAAAGTGAGAAACCGCAACACAAACATCATCCTTCGGGGTGTTTCAATTTTATTCCTGACAACCGCATTCGTCATTACCGTTACCTCCCTAATCACCTATAGCCGCCAGAGAAACAGCTACCCCATAGGCATGACCATTGCGGGCGTACCCATTGGCGGCTTATCCCCCGCACAGGCATCCCAGCGCCTGCTGGAAGTATACACATCGCCGATTGAAGCAACCTATAACGACGCTGTCATCCACATTGACCCCAGCGCCGTCGGCTTTCAGGTGGATGTGGAAACCATGCTCGCCGCAGCGGACCTCACCCGCACCGGCGGTTCGTTCTGGGGCGGATTTTGGGATTACGTCTGGAACCGCAACCCGCCCGAATCACAGATTCCATTGAGCGCTTCAATTTCGGATGAACGCCTGCGCGAATATCTCCAGAACGAGATATCCTCCCGATACGACCAACCCCCCGCTCCTGCGCAGCCGATTCCAGGCGGGACCTCGTTCCTGCCCGGCGCGCCCGGGCAGACTCTCGACCTTGACCGCGCTGTCCTGCTCATCACGGATGCCCTGCGTTCCCCATCCAATCGTTCCATCGCCCTGTCCTTCATCCGCAGCGCCGCCGCCAGACCAACCATCGAAAACCTGGAGATCCTGCTCAAACAGCTCATCATCACCTCC
This sequence comes from Anaerolineales bacterium, assembly GCA_030680155.1. Lineage (GTDB taxonomy): Bacteria > Chloroflexota > Anaerolineae > Anaerolineales > Villigracilaceae > Villigracilis. Next base: position 983 of record JAUXWL010000009.1, on the reverse strand, counting down.
AATTTCGACGGCTTGATCGGCTTCTATATGATGGACTTGCAGACCGGGCAGGAAATCCATTTTGCGATCAACAACGAACAGGAGATTTCCGTCGAGCCTGATATTGCCTTCACGGCATCCAGCACCATCAAGGTTCCAATTGTGGCGTCCTACCTGATCAACCGCGGCAGCGATCTTGACCCAACCACCGCAGATGTGATCCTGCGCACGCTCGGCAGGTCTGATAATTCCGCCACAGATCTTGTCCTCGAACGCATCGACCCAACCACAGGCCCCCTGATCGTAACGCGAGACATGGAAGCCATCGGTCTGCAAAACACCTTCCTGGGCGGCATGTTCTACCTCGGCGCGCCCAACATGCTGCCTGGGCGCATCACGCCCGGCAACTCACGCACCGACATTTCCACATCCCCAGACTCCTATTCGCAGACCACACCATCCGAAATGGGCATCCTGCTTGCCGACCTATACCAGTGCGCCCAGAACAGTGGCGGCGCATTGATCGCCGCCTTCCCCGATAAAGTTAACCCCGCCACGTGTCAGCTTTTGATCGATTTCATGGCGCAGGATAAACTCGGCGCCCTCATTCAAGGCGGCGTACCCGATGGGACGCTTGTGCCGCACAAACACGGTTACGTCCTCTCCCCACGCGACGGTGTGATGCACGACACCAGTGACGTTGGGATCGTCTACACCCCCGGTGGAAACTTCGTGCTCTCCATTTACACGTATCATCCCGTGCAAAATATCTGGGACATCACAAACCCGCTTTTTGCGAATCTCGCCAGAGCCGTGTACAACTACTTCAACATTTCAGTTCAATAACAACCAAACCCGTTTTTTGCAGCAATTCCAAATCTAAAATTGTGTAGAAGGCAAAGATGCCAAACCTTAACGCAAAGACGCAAGGCCGCAAGGCTTTTTTAGGATTGCCCCTGCGCCAGATGGTACTCTTGCCGATTCCGTCGAGGAAAGGTCAAAAT
>JAUXWL010000240.1 GCA_030680155.1 Anaerolineales bacterium | reverse complement strand
AACAAGCAGATCGTGGACGACGGCATCAACATGCGTGATTTCGACCGCATCACCGAGATCGCATGGCTGTATGGCTCATTTCTGCTGCTGCAAGCCGCGTTCATCTTTATCTTCATCTACCTCGCAGGTGTGCTGGGCGAGCGCGTGCAATATGACCTGCGCAAGATGCTCTTCAACCACCTGCAGGACCTATCACTTTCGTACTATGCCCAAAACGCGGTGGGACGCCTGATCGCGCGCGTCACCTCGGACACGGGGCGCGTCTCTGAACTGGTAACCTGGGGCATTGTGGACAGTGTCTGGGCGCTGATGAACATCATCACCTCGTTGACCTTTATGGCGATCATCAACTGGAGACTGGCCCTGATCGTTTCGGTCATCATCCCGATCATGATCCTGGTGGCGACCAAGTTCCAGAAATACATTCTGGTGGAGTTTCGCACAACGCGCCGCACGAACAGCAAGATCACGGGCGCGTATAACGAGAATATTCAGGGCGTGCGCGTGGTCAAGGCCTTGGGACGTGAGGATGCGAATCTGGTCGAATTTCAAGATCTGACAACCAAGATGTACCGGGCCTCTTTTCGGGCGGCATGGCTCTCTGCGCTCTTCCTGCCGACGGTGCAGATCATCGCCGCCATTGCGTTGGGAGCTATCGTCTGGTACGGAGGCGTGCAGATTCAGGTTGGGTTAATTACCATCGGCGGTATTCAAGCCTTTGTCTCGTACCTAACCTTCATGATGTGGCCCGTGCAGGACCTGGCGCGTGTGTATGCAGAAATGCAGCACAGCATTGCGTCAGCGGAGCGGATATTCAAGCTGGTGGATACTCCACCTGACGTCCACAACCGTCCCGAAGCGATAGAGGCGCAGACTCTGCTCGGTGAGATCGAATTCGAGCATGTCGATTTCTACTACGAAGACCGCAAGCCCGTCCTGACCGATTTCACGCTGAAGGTGCAGTCTGGTGAAACCATCGCGCTGGTCGGCCCGACAGGCGGCGGCAAGTCCACCATCGTGAATCTGCTTTGCCGCTTTTATGAGCCGCAGACGGGTGTCATCCGTATCAACGGACATGATTATATGGATTACACGCTCGAGTCGATCCACAAGAAGATTGGCATCGTGCTGCAAACCCCGCACCTGTTCTCCGGGACGGTGCGCGAGAACATTCGTTACGGCAAGCTGAACGCGAGTGACGCGGACGTGGAAGAAGCCGCCAGGGTGGCGGGCGCACATGACTTTATCCTGACGCTCGAAAAGAGCTACGACCAGAACGTGGGCGAAGGCGGCAACCTGCTCTCGGTGGGACAAAAGCAGTTGATCTCGTTGGCGCGCGCCGTGCTGGCCAGACCTGAGCTGTTCATCATGGACGAAGCCACCTCTTCAGTGGACACACTGACCGAGGCGCTCATCCAAAAAGGGATGGAAGCGCTGATGCAGGGACGCACGTCCTTCGTCATCGCGCACCGCCTCTCGACCATCCGCCGCGCGAACCGCATTTTGGTGATCGAAGACGGGCGCATCGCCGAACAGGGCACGCACGCCGAGCTCCTGCGTAAACGCGGACATTACTACCGCCTGTACACCCAGCAGTTCCGCCACGAGTTGGAGGTGGCCTATGGGGTGGCGGAGCAGGAAGAGATGAAAGAGGAAAGAGAGGCGGTGGCGGCGGATTAGGGGAAGGGATGAGTGAGAAGTAATAAGTGACGAGTAATAAGTTGAAAAGACCTCCGAGAGCAGGGACGCTCTCGGAGGTCTTTTATTTAGGAGAAATGAAAATTCCCTTTACAAGGGTGAAGGAAAGGTTACTTCCACACGCTAATGCGATTGCGCCCGGTGTATTTCACTGCGTACATCGCGCGGTCGGCGTGGTCGAGCAGCACGTCCACGTTGCGGCAGGAGTCGTCGCAGGCGGCCACGCCCACACTGACAGTCACTTTCAGCGCGTCTTTTTTTGCCTGCCTGCCTGTAGACATCTCGAATAGCACACCTGCCTCTTCGAGATTTGCTTCTTCGATCAATGTGCATAGACGTCCGGCCACTTGTGCGGCCTGCTCCAGGGTTGTGTCCGGCAGGGTGGCGGCAAATTCCTCCCCGCCCAGCCTGCCAAAGATATCCACATTCCGCAGGGAAGCCTTGCAATACGATGAGATCAGCTTCAAGACCAGGTCGCCCGTCTGGTGCCCAAAGCGGTCATTGAACCGTTTGAATTCATCGATATCCAGCATCAGAATGGACAGCGGGGTTTTGTAGCGTTTTGCGCGGTTGAACTCGCGTTCCGATAGTTCGAAGAATTTGCGGCGCGTCAACGCCCCGGTCAACGGGTCTATGTTTGCCAGGCGTTCGATGGTGGCAAAAAGGCGCGAGTTTTCGATGGCAATTGCCGCATGGGAGGCAAGTAATTCGAGCAGGTATAGGTCGTCTCGTGTGTACGCATTTTCCTTGTGCGCTTGCGCCGAGATCATCCCTGCCACCGCCCCTTGCAGGATCATCGGCGCCGCCAGAATGGACTGGGTCGGGTCTTCTGTATTGCTCCCGTATATTTCAAACTTGATCCCGCTGGCCGCCATTTCCTCCTTGCTGTTGAGCAAAATAGACTCGCGCGTGTGGACGATACTGCCCGCCAGCCCATGGTCTGCTATGTAGGCATCGGTGACCACCCGCGTTTGCGGGTATTCGATGGCGTAGATCGGCACGATTTTGTTCGTCTCAGGATCGTAGCCATCGATGACGAAATCGTCACAAGGCATCACGCTTTCGACAGCGTTGTGAATGGCATCGCACAACTGGTCCATATCGAGGCTGGCGCTGATGGCATGGGTGACGTGATAAAGCGCCTTCAAACGCTCTGCCAAAAGAGTCGCCGCCTCCTGCGCCCAGATGCGCTCCAGCGCGCCCGCACAGTGGTTGGCAAGCGTTTTCAGGGTTTCAAGCGAGGCTTCCGTGTAGGCATGGCGTTGATAACTCTGGATCGAAAGCACACCGACTGTCCGAGCCTCACTGCGGACGGGCACGAACAATTGTGAAAGTGTCCGCTGGGAGAGGTTTCCAAACACCATGTTCGCAGGGCGCGATAACGGTACTTCATGCAAAGATAAGAATCCGTCCTCGTGAATGGCTCTCAACATGTTTTCGCTCGGTTTGTCGGGCGCAGAATCGCGCTGAATAATGAACTTATCGTCCGCCGTGTCGATGGTCAACAGCGGGCGCGGCTTGCCCCTTTTTGCGGGTCATACAGGATTAGGTAACAGGCATCCCATCCGATCAATTCATTGGCGGCATTCAAAATGATCTCAGCGGCAGAGACGGCATTCGCTGTCGCGCTCAAAGCCTTCCCCAAACGTGCAAAGACCAGCTCAGATTGTGGGATCGTGCTGCCTGCTTTCATGTGGGTCTTATTCTAAACGCATGTCGCGCAAAATTACCCCTTACTTCGCTGCCTGACAGTTTCGTAGGTAATCAATGCCGTTGCGATTGAAACATTCAGCGAGTTGACCGCACCCATCATCGGAATCAAGACTTTCAAGTCCGCGTTTTGCATCCAGAAATCGGTCAGTCCCTCGTCCTCCGTGCCGACGGCGATGGCGACAGGTTCCCGCAAATTGACAGCCGTGTAGACTGTTTCAGCGGACGGTGTGGCGGCCAGCACGCGCATCTTTCTGGACCTCAACCATGTCAGCGCAGTCGGCGAATCCACCTCGACGGTGGGTACGGCAAAGACCGCTCCGCGGCTGGCGCGGATGACGTTGGGATTCCACAGATCCACGCGCGGGTCGCAGAGCAGCAGGGCATCCACTCCGGCGGCGTCAGCCGTGCGCAGGATCGCGCCGAGGTTGCCCGGCTTTTCGATGGATTCCGCCACGATCACCAGCGGCGACGCGGATAACTTCAATTCATCGAGCGTGTGTTTGGGGGTTGGGAAGATGCCCAGCCAGCCGTCTGGGTTGTCACGGTAGGAAATTTTCTCGAAGACCGCGCGGCTGACGGTGACTGCGTCGGCGTGGGGAATGCCCAGGTCCCGGCTGGCAAGTTCGGGCGCGGTCAGAAGCGTCTGCGGAACGAGACCGGAGCGCAGGGCGAGAGTCAACTCGTCGAAGCCTTCCACAAGCATCAAGCCATCCCGCTGGCGCTGACGTTTGTCCTCACGCAGTTTGACGATGTGTTTTATCTTGGGGTTTTGAGTGCTGATGATGTCCATTGATTTATTTTACAAGCAGCAAACAGGCCGCCTGGTGGCTTTTGTTGAGCGAGAGCATGGGCGGGTCGCTGAGGGCACAGGATGCGATGGCAACCGGGCAGCGCGGATGGAAGCGGCAGCCGGAGGGGATGTTGATGGGGTTGGGTGTTTCGCCCTGCAGGATGATGCGTTCATGACGCAGGCGCGGGTTGGGCACAGGGATGACAGAGATGAGCGCCTTGGTGTAGGGGTGCTTTGGGTTTTCAAGCACTTCAAGCATGCTGCCGATCTCGACGATGCGCCCCAGATACATGACCGCCACACGGTCTGCGAAGAAACCGACCGAGCCGAGGTCGTGCGTGATGAAGATGACCGCGATCTGACGTTTGATGCGCAGTTCCGCCAGCAGGTTGATGACCTCGGCCCGGATGGATACATCCAACATCGAAACGGGTTCATCCGCGAGGATAAGCTCAGGTTCGAGCACGAGGGCGGCGGCAATCACCACGCGCTGGCGCTGTCCGCCGGAGAGTTCGTGCGGGTAGCGTCTGAGATAAACATCGGCAGGTTTTAGCCCCGCATCTTCCATCGCCTTTTGGACGCGTTCGTCGCGGTCGGGTGTGTTCATCATGCCATGCACCAATAACGGTTCAGTGACAATCTCTTCGATGGTCTGGGTCGGGTTGAGCGACTCGTACGGGTCCTGGAAGACCATTTGGATCTTGCGGCGCAGGTCGTGCGACTTGCGCTCGCCGTCATTTAAGTGCGTGATGTCCATGCCTTCGAATTTGATCGAACCTGCGGTGGGGTTTTCCAAACCCATCAGCAAAAGCGCCAGCGTGGATTTTCCGCATCCGCTTTCGCCGACCAGCGCGATGACTTCACTGCGGCGCAGGGTGAAATCCACCCCATCCACCGCATGGACGTTGCGCGGGTCCTTTGCGAAAAATGAGGGACGCCCCGCTTCGAAGTATTTTTTCAGTCCTCGAACTTCCAAAAATTTTTTGCTCATTGCGTTTCCTATGTGTATGTTTTTCTACCGTACCAATGTCGTTGCGAGGAGGGCTTTTGCTCTTTCCGACGACATCGTACCCGTATGGGTAAGCAATCCCCTGTTTTATGTGTAGGTCATGCTTTCAACGTGACCTATCTTGTCCTCTCGATCAAATGACAACTGGCAATATGCCCGTCATTGCCGATTTGATGCAGGCTGGGTTCTTCAGCGTGGCAGCGGTCAAACACAGCAGGACAACGCGGGGCAAAGCGGCAGCCTGCGGGCAGGGCATCCAGCCGCGGCGGGTAGCCAGGGATGGAGGTGAGTTTCTTCTTCGGCTTGGTCAGATCAGGGAAGGCTTTGAGCAATTCCTGGGTATATGGGTGTTGTGAGTCGTTGTAGATCACATCCACGTTTGCATATTCGGCCGTTACGCCGCCATACATCACCAGGACCTTGTCACACATCTCGGCCACAATGCCGAGGTCATGCGTCACGAAGACGATGGCAAGCCCGAGCTTTTTGCGCAGCAAATCGAGCAGTTCCAAAATCTGTGCCTGGATCATCACATCCAGCGCGGTGGTCGGCTCATCCGCAATGATGACCTGCGGATTACACGCCAGCGCCATGGCGATCAGGGCACGCTGGCGCATCCCGCCTGAATACTGGTGCGGGAAATGGTCGCGCTGGTCGGCGGCGATACCCACCAGGTCAAGCAGTTCCGTCACGCGCGCGGGAATGCCCTCACGCGGATACAGCGGGATATGTTTGATGATGGCTTCCGCGATCTGGTCGCCCACCGTCCGCACGGGGTTGAGCGCATTCATCGCACCTTGGAACACAATCGAAATCCCGCTCCAGCGGATCTCGTTCATCTCCACTTCGCTGAGCGCTGTCAGGTCGCGTCCGTGGAAATAAACCCTGCCATCCACGATCTGTCCCGCCGAGGGCAGCAGCCGCAGCAATGCCAGCATGAGCGTGGTCTTGCCGCATCCGCTTTCACCCACCAGCCCAAGCAGTTCGCCTTCGTTCAATGTGAAACTGACATTTTCAACCGCCCGCGCAGGAGCCCGTCCCTCATCATTGACATAGTGGATGGAAAGATTCAGCGCCTCAAGCAATGCCTGTGACGGAACGGGCTTCGCCCGCGCCTCATTCTGGACGACGGGCCTGCTCGGCATTAAGTGATGGGTATCCAGCCTCGGGTTGAGGACTTGTTCCAGTCCCTGCCCAAGCAGGGTCAACCCCAGCACCACCCAGACAATTCCAAAGCCCGGGAAGACCAGCGCCCACCAGGCCCCCGCAGACATCGCTCCGCGCCCAAAGGCGTAATTGAGCATCTGCCCCCATGAAAGTGTGGTCGGGTCACCCAGACCGAGAAAGGACAATGCGCTTTCATTCAATATCGCCAGGGAAATGACCAACACCGCCTGCACGACCAATATCGGCATCACCAACGGCAGGATGTGGCGCGAGATGATATGTCCCCGACTGGCGCCGATGGCGCGCGCGCGCAGCACGAACTTGCGCGATTTCACCGCCAGCGTCTGCGAACGGACGACACGCGCAGTCGTCGTCCAGCCAAGCAAACCGATGACGAAAATAATATTGAGCAGTGAGGGCTTGGTCAGCGCCACGATCACAACCATTAACGGCAGGTCAGGGATGACCAGCATGATGTCGGTGAAGCGCATAATAAAGTTTTCCCAGCGTCCGCCGAAGAAGCCCGCCACGAGACCGAACGTCCCGCCGATGATAATGGAGATGAACGCCGCGAAAAAGCCGACCGTCAATGAGACGCGCGCACCAAACACAAAGTTGGAAAAAACATCCTGCCCGGCATCATCTGTCCCGAAGAGGTGAAGCGCGCTGGGCGGCTTGTAAATATCGCTGATGCTGACCGTCTCCAGCCGTCCATAGGGAGCAAGCAGAGGCGCAAAAATCGCCACCAAAATTATGACAGTCAGCATGACCAGCCCGAGTACACCTGTGCGGCTCTTTTTGAATGTATTCCAAAAGCCAAGAAAACGCACGCCGAGTGGGTTACTTCTTTCAACAGTTTGTAATGTGGTTTGCATTGAGTTACTCCACCTGCACGCGCGGATCAAGCCAGTGATAGGTCAGGTCGGCGAGGAAATTGGCAATGATGACTGCAATCGCAATGAGCAGGAACGCGCCTTGAAGGATGGGGAAATCCCTGCGCCCCACTGCTTCATAGATGGCGCTGCCCAGCCCAGGCCATGAAAAGACCGCTTCGATCTGAATTGCGCCTGCAACGGTAAAGCCCAAATTGATCGCAATGACCGTCACCAAAGGCAGCATGGCGTTCTTGAGCGCATGGTCTTTGAGTATCTGGAAGGCGCTCAGTCCTTTTGCCTTTGCCGTCAGAATGTAATCCTCGGAAAGCACATCCACCAGGCTGGAGCGCATAATGAGGGTGTACTCCCCCAGATAAACAATGGTGTAGGTCAGCGTCGGCAGGAACATGTGACGGGCGATATCGCCCCATTGCTGCAACAACGGCATCGAACTCATGCCCGGGGTTGCCTTGCCTGCCAGCGGAAATCCATTTGAACTGCCCCAGAACAACAGGATAATGCCCAGCCAAAAGGTCGGCAGACTCCATGCGACCAGGCTGGCCGCAACTGCGCCATAATCGAGATAAGTCCGTGCCTTCCAGGCGGCGAAGACCCCCAATGCCACGCCGATAATGATCGAAAGGATCTGCCCCGCGCCAATGAGCAGGACTGTATTCCACAACCGCTCCGCAAGCACATCCGCCACGGGACGGTTGGTGTGATAGCTGATGCCCAACTCTCCCTGCGTCAGGTTGCGGACATAAATGAAGAACTGCGTATCCAGCGGGTTGACATTGCAATCTCCCAGTGTGATCGGGTTCAAGGACTCAAAACAATTGATCACTGGCTTGTCCAACCCAAAGCGGACACGCAGCATTTCGACTGCCTCTTTCTTCAAACGCGGGTCGCGAATGCCCGCCCGCGCCGGGTCGCCTGGCAGGACACGGAATAGAAAAAAATTCAGGATGATGACAAAGAGAATGGTAAAAACAGACCAGGCTGCTTTGCGAAGTATGGCGCGGGTGAGATTCAAAATTCACGCTCTCATTCAGATATGAGACGACCCGTCCCGCAGAGATCGTTGATGTCATTCTGCGGGACGGGCGCTTTGATTTAATTGATTATTTGACGGGTTCGATCCGTGTCAGGGAGGTCACATCTGCAAGCTCGACCTTGGCCTGATCGGTAATCCAGCCGGTGAAGCGGTCGGTGCGGAAGGCCTGCACACTGGCGTCATAGAACGGGATGATATACACGACATCCTCGTGGACGATGCGCTGCATTTCCCAGACGATATCCTTGCGGGCGTCAAAGTCCAGCGTCACCTGCTGCTGATTATACAGATCATCATACACAGGGTTGGCATAGCCCGTTTCACTTGAGCCGTACGGAATGGCATCAGTGGTATAGACGTACAACAGCGCGCTCGGGTCGGGGTCGGAAGCCCAACCCCAGATCATGATATCAAAATCGAAGGCGGGGCAGCACTGCGCGGTCAGCGCATCGGGGTCAACAGCTTGCGGCTCCAAAGTAATGCCGATCTGGCGCCACATCTCACCGAGCAATTCCGCCATACGCGGCGCATTGATGCTGTCGCTGGGCCAATTCAAGCGGAAGTTCAATGCCTGGGAGCCGTCTGGCATTTCACGCACGCCATCGCCATTTGTGTCCGCATACCCGGCATCGTCAAGGATCTGATTCGCCCTGGCGACATCGAACGCAAAGTCTTCGATGGAATCGTTGTACCAAACACCAAGCCCGTCAGGGATGAGCGTTAGACCAGGCTCACCGAGACCGAGCAGGACCACGTCGATCAACATTTGCTTATCCGTTGCGTGAGACATGGCAAGCCGCACATCACGGTCACGCAAGGCGGGGTGGCCGGAACAAATACCGCCTTCTTCCGTCGGGCAGTTCTCAGGGTCCATCTGGTTGAAGATGATGTCCGTTACCCCGGGCGCAAGCGGGGCGCCGACCACCAGTTCGATGTTCGGATCTGCATCCAATGATGCTGCCGCCGTGTTGGGCATTTCAGTGATCATATCCAACTGGCCAGACTTGATGGCCTGAACCAGCGCATCCTGATTCGAGAAAGTCTGGAAGACCACTTCATCCACCTTCGGCGGGCTGGAGAAATGTTCCTTGTTGGCGGTCAGGCGCACGAACTCAGTCTGCACATATTCCGCCATCTTGAAGGGACCTGAGCCAATCATCTCGAAGTTCTCATACTCGATCTTGTCCACGCCTTCCCAGACATGCTTTGGAAGAATGTAGAGGAAGATCAACTGGCTCTCAATGTTGGGGATCGCCTCGGTCAATGTGAGGATAACCTCGTTATTATCCGTCGCTTCGATGGTATCGAAATACGGGGTGTAGTACCCGTTCAGGTACGGATACTCGGGCGTATCCTTGTAAAGGTTATACGTCCAGGCAACATCTTCGGCAGTCAACGGCTGTCCATCATGCCATGTAATGCCATCGCGGATCTTGTACGTCCACACGATGCCGTCATCCGAGGCTTCAACGCTTTCCGCCAGGCTGAGCGTGTAGGACCCGTCAAGATTGAGTTCATACATGGAGTCGTAGACCAATTCGAAAATGGTATAAGCCTCCACCACAATTGCCATACCCGGATTCAGCGTATCCGGGCTGCCTGCCCAACCAATACGGACAGTTACAGGTTGTCCGCTGGCGGCTCCACTACATGCCGAAAGAACCAGCGCAACAAGTACAAAAACGTACAGGGCTTTCTGTTTCATTCTACCTATCTCCTCTCCAATACGCGAACAAGTTTTGGTTTCCTTCAAAACAATAACGCCATGGCGGATAATTCCGCCATGGCGCACAGTCCATCATGAATGGCTGTAATAATTAATCTCATCGAATGTTTCAAAGGGAAACCCATCACACAAATTTTACTTTAATTCCCATATAAATCAACATTGAATTAACGGTACAATCCCAAAAAGGACTCTTCCCATGCAAAACCCCATTACCCTCGTCGAAAAATATGAACGCAACGGATGGCCCTCCCTAAAAAGGACCGACCTCAAACCGCCTGCCGGATTGACCCTCCCGCTTCTGACGTCCATTGAGCGGGTGCGGTCCCATGCGCTTTCTTCTCAGGGACAGATATCCTGCATCAAGGACAGCGAAACGTCATCCGACGTATTCACGATGTCTGCGCAAGGCAGTTGGCTGGCGCGTGTTTCCACAGACCGGGCGCTCGTCCCTTACTGGGATGATGAAACCCCACAATGGTCTCCCGATGGCAAGTGGCTGGCATTCGGGTTGAGTGGACATGTTCACCTCCTCCCGCATGATGGCGGCTTGCCCAAAAAGATCACCGACTTCGCCGCTGCCGCGAGCGGTCCGCGCTGGATGCCCGATTCGCACGGATTGATCGTCACCGTCGAGCGCGGCGACAGCGACCAACTCGTCCTCACCGATCGCGAAGGCTCCTGGCCCCGCGCCCTCACCACCGACACCATCGGCGATCACTGGGACGCCCGCCCTTCCCCCGATGGAAAGTTTATCCTTTACAATCTGCGCCGCTTCGACGACCTGAATCGACTCGACATTGTTTTGCTGGAAATCGCCACGGGCAAACAAGTGACGTTGTACGGCAAACCGTCCACGCGGGCGACCACACCGAAATGGTCTTCCGATGGCGGGTGGATTTCCTTCATCGCGCAGGAGGGTCAATTCGAGGAACTATATCTGATCAAGCCAGACGGCGAAGGCTTGCATCAACTCACCAGGGCAGGGCGGGATGTTTTCCAATACGAATGGTCGCCTTCGGGGAAGCAGATTCTTGCGGTGGTGAACAACCAAGGCTCGTTCGAGTTAATGCTTATCGAGACCGAATCAGGTAAAACGTCAGAACTGCGAAGCGAGGTTGGGATTCACTCCAACCCAAATTGGTCGCAGGATGAGTCGTTCATCACCTTTGAGTTTGAAAGTCCCACGCTCCCGCCCGATATCTATCGCATGGACTTGAAAACAAAGCGCCTCACGCAATTGACCTTTTCAAACCCGCCTGCGCTGCAAAAGAATAAACTCGTCGTGCCTGAAATGATTTCCTACAAAAGTTTTGACGGCATGGAAATCCCCGCATTCTTGTATCGCCCCGAGAAGTCGAATGGCGCGGCAATCCTGTATCCACACGGCGGGCCGAAGGATCAATATGGCTTTGCGTGGGATGAAGTGGCGCAGTATTTCACTGCCAAGGG
>JAUXWL010000239.1 GCA_030680155.1 Anaerolineales bacterium | reverse complement strand
CCCGCGCGTTTCACGAGTTCCTCCTCCATGCCGCCTTCACCACCCACCCACAAGGTTTCAGCGTCTGGATGTTTGTTCTTCAGCGCTTCGAGAACGGCGAGAGCGGGATATACTCCGCCGCCCGTTCCCCCAGCGCAAATTAGCAACCGCACTATAGGATCTCCATTCTTCATCTGTAACTGTCGCTTCGCCAGCCTGGCGGGAAATGTTGAAAAGAATTCCCAGCGCTGCCAGCGTGGTGACCAGGTTGGAACCGCCCGAACTGACGAACGGCAGGGCGTTACCCGCGAACGGAAGCAGCCCAACCATGACGGCCATGTTGATGAGGGCTTCCAAACCGATCCACATGACCAGTCCCGAGGCCAGCAATGTGCCCAGCATATCAGGCGCGCGCCGCGCAATGACCAGACCTCGCCAGACGAGAAAACCATATAAACCGACCAGCGACACACCGCCGAACCAGCCGAGTTCCTCCACCACGACTGCGAAGATGCTGTCGGTGGGCGGGACGGGCAAGCCTGTCACTTTGGAGAGTGAATTGCCGATGCCCATGCCAAACCAGCCGCCATTGACAATCGCCTCGAACGAACGACGCACATGGTACGAAGCCTGCAACGGGTCTTTGATGCCCGCCACGAAATCAGTGACGCGTTCCTGCCCCGTGAGGCTGACCGACACCACCAGCCATGCGGCTATCACAGCAATGACAAGCAGCACGCTGATCTGTTTGATGTCGCCGCCTGCGAGGAAGAACAGCAGACCGCCCAGCATCAACACTGTAGCGGCGGCGCTCAGGTCCGGCTGCTGGTAGATCAATCCGCCAACCACCCCCAGGATCACACCGAGCGGGATCAAGCCAAAGGAAAGGTCTTGCAGCATCTGGCGCTTGGCATATAACCACACCGCGAGATACAAAATTGAAACCAGTTTTGCCAACTCCGAAGGCTGGACAGAACCATCCAGCACGGCGCGCTTTGCGTTGAAGCGAACTTCGCTCATCACCAACACCACCAGCAGCAGCAACACCGTCACTGCCATGGCGGGCACGACCAGCCTGCGCCAGTGATGATAATCAAAGAACGCCAAGACTGTGGCAGCCATCAACCCCAGCCCAAGCCACATCACCTGGCGGTTGAACAAATACATCTTGTCGCCAAACGCGGCGTACGAAAAATCCCACGAAGCCGAGTACAGCATCGCCAGCCCGAATACCACCAACGCCACCACTGCCACCAGCAACGGCATATCAAATCCGCGCACAAAACGAACGGGGATTTGGGGAAGTCGTTCTCTTATGAAAGTTCCAGCACCCATGATCTAAACGATTCTCCTCTCTCGGCAAAATCTTTAAACTCATCAAAACTCGTACCGCCCGGCGATAACAGGACGACATCCCCCGCAGACGCAACGTCCGCCGCCAGCGTGACCGCATCCTTAAGGCTCTCTGCGCGGCGGACATCCACGCTTCTTTCTCCGCCGACACTTGCCACGGTTTTCTGGATCATCTCCCCCGCCTCACCAAAGACCACCAGATGATCCACGCGTTCACAGATCAGTTTGGCAAGTTCGCCCCAGGGAAGATTTTTATCGCGCCCGCCGAGCATGAGCACGACTGGCTCGTCAAACGCATGGACGGCCGCCATGCTCCGTTCGGGAGCCGTGGCAATCGAGTCGTTGTACCAGCGCACGCCATTCAACTCGCGGACAAGTTCCAGCCGATGCGGCACGCCGCGAAAATCCTCCGCGGCTTCGAGCATGGCATCCAGTTTGAAGCCCGCGGCATGTCCAATGGTGAAGGCTGCCAGCATGTTGGCAATATTATGGTCGCCGCGCAGTTGCACTTTTTCACGCATCAACAACGGGACGTAGGCAAATCCATCGCGCAGGCTTAATAACTCATCTTGCAGGTATGCGCCGTTCAAACCTTCTTCAAGATCATGCAGGCTGAAGGTCAGCAGTTTGCCTTTTACGCGCTCACGCAAATTCCACGCGCCGGCATCGTCCCTGCCGAGGATGGCGGTGTCTTTCGCAGATTGAAATTCCAGGATACGCGCTTTGGCCTGGGTATAGGCCTCCATCGTGCCGTGCCTGTCCAAATGATTCGGCGTGATGTTCAAGATCGCCGCGATGTTTGGGGAAATGGTCATCTGGTCAAGTTGAAAGGACGACAGTTCCAGAATGGCGAGGTCATCAGCTTGCATCTCGTCCACGTAATTGATGAGCGGGTCGCCAATGTTGCCGCCAACGAAAACCGAAGGATGAATTATGAAGGATGAAGGATGAACGTCGGTTGTAGCAGATGGATTTTCATCCTTCATCCTTGTTCCTTCATCCTTTGCGCTTCTTTTCGCCATCTCGCCCACCAGCGTGGTCGTCGTGGTCTTGCCAGCCGAGCCGGTGATGCCGATGGTTTTGCACGGGGCGGCTTCCATGAAAATCTGCGAGTCGTTGGAAAGCGGAATGCCGCGCTTGATCGCTTCCTGCACGATGGGCAGGGTCAACGGAACGCCGCCGGAGAGACAGAGCACGTCGGTCTTGTTCAGCAATTCCAATGGATGCCCGCCGAGCGCCCACGAGACGTTCACGTCCGCGAGAGAGGCTTGGGCGGAGGCTAATTCGTCCGCATGGCGCGAGTCGCTCACCGTCACGTTTGAGCCGTGACGGGTGAGCCAGCGGGCAAGGGCAAGACCTTGTCTCGCTGCTCCGAGGATGAGAACGTGGGTGTTGGTCCATTTTTTCATAATTCGTAAAACGTAATTCGTAATGCGTAATTCGTAAAAGGTCTTTACGTATCACGTATTACGCAGTACGCACTTAAACCTGCGAAAGTCCTATACCGATCAACGCCGCCATCAAACCGATGAGCCAGAAGCGCTGAACGACCTGGGTCTCGCTCCAGCCGAGCAATTCAAAATGGTGATGGATGGGCGTCATCTT
>JAUXWL010000230.1 GCA_030680155.1 Anaerolineales bacterium | reverse complement strand
GGGTTGGCGACGTGTCCATTGGCATAGCCTGAATCCACGGAAAGGACGCCTTTCACTTCATCGTACACGGCTTCCAGACACCAGAAACATCCGCCGGCGAGTGTGACAGTTTCAAGATTTGCGCTCATAATAAAGTCTCCTTCTTGTCCTGCTTCAGCAGGGTTCTGGAAATAAGACGCGGCGTGACGGGGAAAGATTCTTAATGAAAGCTAATAGTGTAGCAACAAAAAAGATCGCCGCGCGGCGATCTTTTTTTGTTGCTACCTCATTCCTGAGACCGTGACCATCCCGTTGATGACGTTGATATTCATCAACTCCAGTCCCGGTATGTTTTTGTTGATCGCCTCTTTTATGGATTGATTTAACCAGTTTTCGGCTTGTGTAAGCAACAAGTTGGGCACAGCCTGCTGCCCGATCTGCAGGGACTCCACCGTGAAGTAGGGTTGTTTGTTTTTGTCAATCGCAACCGTTCCAACGATCAACGCGGAGGTGGATTGTTCCGTCCCGTTGACCATGCCCCAAATTTGTACTTTTCCATTGCGAAGGTAAACCTGCGTATCGCTCAAGGGCAGGTCTGGATTTTTGCTCATGCCCAATGCAAGCCAGGAGGTGACCTGTTGCTCGGTAATGCTCACAGAAGTCAACGAGCCGGGTTGGAGCAGGGTCTTCTCAAACATGGATTTTGCCTCCATGCCTGCCTTTTCTGAGACCAAAATCTCCGTGCCGGGGCGTTCGGGTGCGCCTTCCATGCCGTTGTTGGCGTTTTCCACAGCATACGAGATGAGCGCATCCAGCAGTTGGGAATATTGCGGATAGTTTTCACCGATCTGGGCGCGGGTTTTTGGCGCGATGTCGTCTGCAAGGGTCGAGTCGCCGTAGAGGTCGGGCGTGGAAATGGTCAGCGCTTGCGCCATTTTTGATGTGGGATTATTGCGCGCCACGACCAGTGTGGTGGTTGCGAATAAAACGAGGACGACGAAGACCGACAAGCCAATGCGTATTTTATTTTTGTTTGACCTGGGGGCTGCCTGCCAGATGTTTGAATGGGTGACGCCGCGTCCTGGCAGGGTGGGATTGTTCTTCGAGCGGGTGCGTGTGAGTCCGATCCTGGCTTCGTTATTGCCCGGGTTAAGTTTTAGGACGCGCTCGTAGCACTGAATGATTTCTTCCTGCTTCTCCACGATGCGCGCCATGAGCATCCACCCCGCTTCATCAGCAGGATGGGCAGCGAGGTATTCGGTCAGATATTTTTTTGCCAGCTCACGGTTCCCGCGTTGGAAGGTGTAATCGGCTTGTTTGAAAAGTTCTTGTTTTGTCATGTCAAACTGCAGGGGTACGGCGGCGCCGCCGTACCCCTGCGAATTTCCTTATAAACTCGGCTCTGCGAGTTTTTCATGCGATTTATTGAGCACGATCTCGCCGTCTTCGTTGAGGTTGACGTCAATATTGTCGCCGTTGATGAATTCGCCGGCGAGCAATCTATCCGAGAGCGGGTCTTCCACTCGTTGCTGGATGACACGGCGCAGGGGACGCGCGCCAAACTCGTTATCGTAGCCTTGCTCTGCGAGGGAGGCTAATGCCTCAGTTGTGGCAGTCAGCGCCAGGTTATGTTCCTTGAGGCGCTCGGCAACTTTATCCAGTTCCAGGGAAACGATCTTCTGAATGTCGTCTTTATTGAGCGCGCGGAAGATGACGACGGCGTCCAAACGGTTGATGAATTCGGGGCGGAAGGCGCGCTTGAGCGACTCGCTCAATTTCTTGCGCATCTCTTCGTAGGACACTTTTTCCTCGGTGACTTCATCGCGCTTCAAGGCGAAGCCAAGGTTGGATTGGCGTTTGATGACATCTGCGCCGATGTTGGAGGTCATGACGATGATGGCGTTGCGGAAGTCCACCTTGCGTCCTTTTGCATCGCTCAGGTGGCCTTCTTCCATGATCTGCAAGAGCATGTTGTGGACTTCGGGGTGAGCTTTTTCGATCTCGTCGAAGACCACGATGGAGTACGGGCGGCGGCGCAGGGCTTCGGTGAGCTGGCCCGCATCTTCATAGCCGACGTATCCGGGAGGCGCGCCCACCAAACGGGCGGCGGTGTGACGTTCCATGAATTCAGACATGTCCAGTTGAATGGCGGCATCTTCGCTGCCGAACATGAACTTGGCCAGGGTCCTGGTCAGTTGGGTCTTGCCTACGCCTGTGGGTCCGAGGAACATAAAGGAACCGATGGGGCGTTTGGGGTCTTTCAAACCCGCGCGGGCGCGGCGGACGGCGCGGGAGATGGCGATGATCGCATCTTCCTGGCCGATGATACCCTTGCGGAGTTCATCTTCCATTTTGAGCAGGCGCTCTGATTCGGCTTCCGCCAATTGCATGAGCGGCACACCCGTCCACATGGAGACGACTTCGGCGATATCTTCGGCGGAAACGACGGGACTGGTGGCGCGGTCCCAGCCGGTGCGCAGGCGTTCGATCTGCTGGCCGAGGTCGAACTCGCGTTCTTCCCATTCCTTGAGTTCTTCGTTGTTGCCTTCTTCATTGGCGAGGGCGCGGTTTTGGCGCGCCTGCCGCAACTGGCTGAACAGGTCCTTGGCGTATTTGGCGGCGGGACTCTTGTACATGCGCACGCGCGAGGAGGATTCGTCGATCAGGTCAATGGCTTTGTCGGGCAGGAAGCGTTCGGTGACGTAGCGCGAAGAAAGGTGCGTGGCGGCTTCGAGCGCCTCGTCTGAGATGACCAGGTGGTGGTGTTCTTCGTAGGCGCTGCGGACACCTTTGAGGATCGCAATGGTTTCCTCTTCGGAGGGTTCGTCCACTTGCACCGGTTGGAAGCGGCGTTCGAGCGCGGCATCCGATTCGATGTGCTTGCGATATTCATCCAACGTGGTCGCGCCGATGACTTGCAATTCGCCGCGGGACAACGCCGGCTTGAGGATGTTTGCCGCATCGACGGAGGAACCAGCGGCTCCTGCCCCGACGAGCATGTGGACTTCATCTATGAACAGGATCGCGCCTGAGGTTTTTAACTCATCTATGATTCTCTTGAGCCGTTCCTCGAATTGACCACGGTACATCGTGCCAGCCACGAGCGAGCCGACATCCAATTGCAGGACGCGCTTATTCATCAGCGGAGCGGGCACGTCGCCTTCGACGATGCGCTGGGCGAGACCTTCCACAATGGCGGTCTTGCCGACGCCGGGTTCGCCGATCAGGGCGGGATTGTTCTTGGTGCGGCGTGCCAAAATCTGAATGACGCGCTCGATTTCCATTTGACGGCCAATGACGGGATCGAGCTTCTTTTCCTCAGCTTTGGAGGTGAGGTCGGAGGCGAGTTGGTCCACGAGGGGAGTCTTGGGGTTGCTGGCTGCCTGGGGGTTGCGTCCGCCCTGGGGGGCAGTGGCAGGCGTCGGCGAGGAAGAGGCGGATTCGTTCAGCACGCGGCGGGTCTGGCGGCGGATCTGGTCCGGC
>JAUXWL010000101.1 GCA_030680155.1 Anaerolineales bacterium | reverse complement strand
AGATTCTGACCTTTCCTCGACGGAATCGGCAAGAGTACCATCTGGCGCAGGGGCAATCCTAAAAAAGCCTTGCGGCGTTGCGTCTTTGCGTTAAGGTTTGGCATCTTTGCCTTCTACACAATTTTAGATTTGGAATTGCTGTCCTCATCAAGGAACGCCGCTACCTGCGCCGCTCGGTCTTCATCGTGGGGCGTGACGGCAGGCTGACCTATGTCAATTACCTGCCCATACTCGGCGATGAGCCGAATTACGATGAAGTCATCGCAGCCGCGAAGAAGGCGTTGGGCTAGGTCCCTGACTCCATAACAGAATCAGGCCGGGGTTAAGAACGAAGCGAAAACCGCCCCAGAGCAGGGGCGGTTTTTTCATCCAGATGATACAATCCGCGGCTATGAATAAAAAATCGGTAACCATCGTTGAGTCCACTGCAAAAAACCAATTAAACACGAAGGACACAAAGGAAAACCATTTCATTATTTAACCTTCGTGTACCTCGTGTCTTTGTGTTTAAGGATCTTTGTGCAGTGGAGTCATCAGTGGTTAAAGAAAAAAGAGGTTTTGTGAACGAAGCTCAAAAATCGTTTTTGGAAGGCGTGCGCGCGGAAGTCCCTCTCTTGATCGGCGTCTTTCCCTTCGGCATGATCTACGGCGCGCTGGCGCTCAACGCGGGCATATCTGCGTTTGCCTCGCAGATGATGTCTTCCATTGTCTTTGCGGGGTCGTCGCAATTTATCGCCGCAAAACTGGCAGCGGATTCTGCGCCAGGGTTCGTCATTATCCTGACGATCGCGGTGGTCAATTTGCGGCACATGCTGTACAGTGCATCGCTTGCGCCGTATTTAAAACATCTCTCCTTGAGGTGGAAGTTCCTGCTTTCGTACCTACTCACAGATGAAGCCTACGCGCCCAGCATCCTCAAATATGAAAAGGAGGGGGTCAAGCCGTTCAGTCACTGGTTTTTGCTGGGAGCGGGATTTTCGCTGTGGTTCACATGGCAGGTCAGCACCGCACTGGGGATTTTCGTCGGCACAGAAATGCCCGGGGATATTCCACTCGAGTTTGCATTGCCCCTCACCTTCATTGCAATGGTCGTGCCCATCCTGAAAAAACGCCCGCTGGTCGCCGCCGCTGTCAGTGCAGGTATCACGGCGCTGCTTGCTTATAACCTGCCATTCAGGCTTGGTTTGATTTTGGCCGCGTTGGTCGGCATTATCGTCGGCACGGTGTTGGAGGGCAGGGCATCCCAAAAGGAGCTGCCGTGAACATCTGGCTGATTATGCTCATCGGTGGCTCGATCACGTTCGGGATGCGCTTCTCGCTGATCTATTTATTCGGCAGGTTCGAGGTTCCAGAAACGATGCGGCGCGCGCTGCACTACGTCCCGCCTGCGGTGCTTTCCGCCATCATCGTCCCCGAATTACTCATTCAAGATGGCAGCCTAAATCTGGCCTTTACCAACATCCGCCTCATTGCAGGCATCATTGCCATCGCCGCCGCATGGGTTTCGAGAAACATCCTGATCACCATCCTTGTTGGCATGGCGGCGCTATTGATCTTGGGATGGATGTAGCTCCTTAAAAGCAGGAGCCCGTCGCTTGCGCAAGCGACGGGCTCTATTTATTTAGGCTAAAGATAAACCAGAAAAACCTGATTGCCGCCCGCCTCTTTCGCGCGCGCCACTGCCTGCCGCGCCTGCTGGATGACGGGCTCGATCTCAGTGGATGTCGTGATGCGGGCAAGGGATGCGATCCCCGCGCTGACCTTAACCGCCAACGGCGGTTCATTCGGGACCTCGATCCTGGTGCCGCGTACCCCGGCAATGACCCTCTCTGCGACTTTTTCCGCATCCGCGCCGATGACGCCAGGCAGCGCCAGCACAAACTCATCCCCCGTCCAGCGTCCGATGCAATCGTAGGGGCGGCTCTTTTCACGGATCGCCTGCGCGACGACCTCCAGCGCCTCGTCCCCCAGTTCAGCGCCAAACATATCATTGATGGTTTTGAAGTCATCGATATCCAGCGCGATCAGGCTCAACGGCAATGAAGCACGGCGGGAGCGTTCCAACTCCCCTGCCGATTGGCGCAAGAATGCGGCGCGGTTCATGAAGCCCGTCAGCGTATCAAACACAGCGTGGCTTTCCAGTTGTTCGCGCGCCACTGCAAGATTCCCCGCTAATGACAGGATGCGCCCTGCAAGGATCACACGGGTTTTCAACTCTGCGGCCTTGTACGGCTTATGGATGAAATCGTCCATGCCGTGGGGTGCGGAACCATCTTCCAGCGTGGAAGATGTCAGCACAAAAATGTACACAGCTTTGGCGAAGGTCGAAGCGCGAATCCGCTGGATGAGTTGTGTCCCAGCCGCATCGTCTGTCTCCCAATCCATGAGCAAAAAACGAGCCCCTCCAGCTTGTATGGCTTCCCATGCCTGTTCGCTTGAAGAAACCGTTACAAGGGTATGATCTTCCACCCCCAACGCCTGTTGAATGAAAGAAATTTCCTTCGAGTCATGTACCAGCGTCAATATGTTCATAGATGCACCTTTCCATCTATTATACCCAGCGTGGTCACAAATTGCGCTTTTTCAGAGGGCGGAAAGATGCAATTTATGAGCGTGTCCATAAAACACCTTGCGCCCCGCACGCCTTTATGCTAGAATTTCGCGCGTACGGACAACCCAATAGAGAAAACACCGAGAAGTGGGTAGCCCCCACTTCTTCGCTTATTAAAAGGAGCTATGGAGCAAGAATCGTATGGCAAAAAATGATTTTGCGCTGGCATTCAATGAAGTACTAGAGGAAAAACAACTCGCCAAGGATATCGTCGTTTCGGCGATCGAGTCGGCGATGGTTTCCGCTTATCGGCGTGCTGTGGGCGCATCTACCGCCCAGCATGTGGAAGCAAAACTGGACCCGGAGACGGGTGTGGTGACCGTGTTCGCTGAGAAGGAAGTGGTCGAAGACAGCGTGGTGGATGAGCGCACCGAAGTCATTTTGGATGAGGCGCGCAAGGTCAACCCCGAAGCCCAGCCCGGCGATATGGTGGTGATGGAAAGCACCCCGGCCGACTTCGGGCGTGTGGCGGCACAGACCGCCCGCCAGGTGATCCAGCAGCGTATCCGCGAGGCGGAACGTTCGAATCAAATGGAATATTACCAGCGCCAGGAAGGTGAGATCGTTTCCGGACTGGTGCAGGCGATCAATGCGCAGGGCGTGACCATCGGTCTGGAGATGAAGGCAGAGGGGACGATGCCGAACAACCAGAAGATCCCCGGTGAGCGCCTGAAACTGCATGACCGTGTCCGCGCGGTGGTGATCGAAGTGAAGGACGGCACACGCGGTCCGCAGATCATTCTTTCGCGCGCGCATCGCAATTTCCTGCGCCGTTTGATGGAAAATGAAGTGCCTGAGATCTATCATGGCATTGTGGAAATCCGCGCGATCTCGCGCGAGCCGGGCGCGCGCGCCAAGGTGGCCGTCTCTGCCACGCAGCCGGGTATCGACCCGGTGGGCGCATGTGTCGGCATCAAGGGTGTGCGTATTCAAGCCATCGTCAAGGAATTGCACGACGAGAAGATCGACATCATCCAGTGGGATTCCGATCCTGTTGTTTATATTTCCAAGGCCATCAGCCCGGCGCGTGTGGCTGGCGTCTATCTTTCGGAGGACAAGGATGCGCGCACGGCGACAGTGGTGGTAGGGGAAGACCAGTTGAGCCTTGCAATCGGGCGCGATGGACAGAATGCCCGCCTTGCCGCCAAGTTGACCGGCTGGCGCATCGACATCAAGTCACTGACGGAAGCGGCAATCGATACGCTTTCCAAATTGAAGGAAGATGCGGCCCTGGCCGCGATGCTGCCTGCGGCGGTGGAATTGATCCCGCAGATCGAAGATATCCTCGCCCGCAAGGCAGAGGAGCGCGCGATCACGCCGGAAGAGTACACACTGCTCGGTCAGTTCGTGGACCGGGTGGAACGCCGCACCATGCAAGCCAAGGAGGAAGCCGCCCGTGAAGTGGACGAACGCATCGCTGCGGCGCGCGCGGAGATCCCTGAAGCGGCGTTCAGTATGCCGCTCGACCAGTCTGGAATCAAGGAACATATCTATAACATCCTGACTGAAGCCGGGTATGAGACGGTTGGACAGTTGATGTTCGATATGAAGATCGATGCGAATAAGGTATTGGGTCTGGCTGGGATCGGTTCGAAAGCCATCCAGCATATCGAGGAAGCGCTGGCTGTACTGACCTTCCCCGAGCCTGAAACCGCTGTGGTGGAGGAAGCGCCTGTGGCAGTAATTGTTGAGGCGGTGGAAGCGGCCGCAGAACCTGCCCCAGAGGTGGAAACGCCAGATGATGAGAAACAGGCTGAACGGAAGAAAGAAGCGAAGAAAGTCGTCGAAGAAGAGGATAGTGAACATGCCAAGGATGGCGTCTCTCTCGATGACCTGTTCCAGATGAAGCCCGAAATGTTCCAGGCTGGGCCCGAAGCGGAAGACGATTCTGCGGATAAGAAGAAGGGCAAGAAGGGCAAGAAGAAGGGTGTTACACTGGAATTCGATGAAGGTCTCGGCGAAGTTGTGGGCCGCAAGCAGCACAAACGCGGCGAAGCCGACGGCGAGGATTGGTAGTCATCAATAGTCCCTCCTCCTTTATGGAGGAGGGGGATCATTTGAAGGTGAAGAAGAAACCTACCCAACGTATAAAGCATGTTCCCCAGCGTACCTGCGTGGGATGCCGCGAAGTCTTGTCGAAGAGACAGATGATTCGGGTCGTCCGCACGGAGGAGGGGGTGCGGGTGGACCCAACCGGCAAACTGGCTGGAAGGGGGGCCTACCTGCACGACCGCCTTTCCTGCTGGGTACGCGGGTCGAAGGGCGCGCTGGCACATGCGCTGAAAATTGAGTTAACCCATGAAGATCGCGCCCGCCTGGAAGAATTTATGAACACTCTGCCCACAGAAGCAGAGGATGAGAAGCAAGCCCTGTGAACGAATAGCCACTCGCTCACAGGCTGCCGACCAGTATCAAGCGTTCAACGATAAGTATTGAGACTAGAAGGAGGTGGCTTATGAGCAATAACGGAACCAAGATCGAATTACCTGCCAGTATTGTCATCCGTGACCTGGCACAAATCATCGAAAAAAGCCCGATTGACCTGATCAAAAAATTGATGACCAACGGTGTGATGGCAACCATCAACCAGACGGTTGATTTTGACACCGCCGCCATTGTAGTTGCGGAATATGGGTTTGAGGCAGTTGCCGAGTTCGTTGAAGAAGAAGCAAAAGAGGAAGTGGGCGAAGTGCCGCTTTGGCGGCAAATGATCGCAGGGGAGGATAAGTCGCATTTGAAGGCGCGCCCGCCGGTGGTGACCATCCTTGGCCATGTAGATCACGGCAAGACCAGCCTTTTGGATGCAATCCGCTCGACGGATGTTGCCGCAGGGGAAGCGGGCGGTATTACCCAGCACATTGGCGCGTACCAGGTTGAAATGAAGGGACGTTTGATCACGTTCCTGGATACCCCCGGTCACGCGGCTTTCACACAGATGCGCGCGCGCGGCGCTCAAGGCGCGGACATTGTCATCCTCGTGGTTGCGGCGGATGACGGCGTGATGCCCCAGACCCGCGAAGCGATTGCCCATGCCAAGGCGGCGCGTGTGCCGATCGTTGTCGCATTAAACAAAGTGGACAAGCCCAACGCCAACCCAGACCGCGCAAAACAGCAGCTCGCTGAAATGGAACTCGTCCCCGATGATTGGGGCGGCAACACAATGGTTGTATCAGTCTCTGCAACAAAAAAGCAGGGGATCGATGACCTGCTCGAAGGCGTTTTGCTCGTGGCAGACAGCAATGACATCAAAGCCAACCCGGCTGGCAAGGTGATCGGCACGATCATCGAAGCGGAGTTGGATAAATCCAAGGGTGTGCTGGCAACCCTGCTCGTCCAGAATGGAACTCTCGAAGCGGGCGATGTGGTTGTGGCTGGCACAGCATACGGAAAATTACGCGCCATCAACGACTTCAAAGGCAAGCCGATCAAGAAAGCGGGACCTGCCACTCCAGTGGCGGTGATGGGGTTGAGTGATGTGCCTTCTGCGGGTGATTTGTTCGAGGTTGTAAAATCCGAAAAGGAAGCGCGTGTCATTGTCACCGAACGGTTGGATGCGATCAAAGTTCAGGCGCAGTCACGCAAGAAGCTTTCACTTGAAGATTTGTTCGCCAATGTTCAGGCGGGTGAAGCGAAGGAACTCAATCTCATCGTCAAGGCGGATGTGCAGGGGTCGCTCGATCCCATCGTCACGGAGTTGAACAAACTCGGTGAAGGTGAGATCGGTTTGCATATCCTCCACGCTGAAACGGGCAATATCGGCAACAATGATGTGATGCTCGCCTCCGCTTCGAAAGCCATTATCATCGGTTTCAATGTGCAGGCAGACGTGGACGCCCGCCGCATGGCGGAAAAAGAAGGCGTGGACATTCGCCTGTACGAGATCATCTACCGCATGACGGAAGACATCGAAAAAGCGCTCAACGGTATGCTCGAACCCAAGCTGGTCGAAAAAACCCTTGGAAAAGCCCAGGTCTTGCAGGTATTCTCCGCTTCCAAGTTTGGCAGGGTGGCGGGATGCAAAGTCACCGACGGCGAGTTGAAGCGCGGCGCAAAAGTCCGTTTGTATCGCAGCGGCGATATTGTGTACGAAGGCGACCTTTCCTCCCTGCGCCATGAGAAGGAGGATGTCAAGGAAATCCGCCAGGGGTTCGAGTGCGGGGTCGGCTTCAAGAGCTTCAATGATATTCAACCCGGCGACACGCTGGTGTGTTACATAGTAGAATAGGAACATAAGGGGCGGAGGAAACTCCGCCCCAAGTAATGTATGCCATCAGGAATTCGATTACAACGTATTGCAGACCGGGTCAAACAGGAACTTTCGGAGATGCTTATCCGCGAAGTCAATGACCCGCGCCTGAAACAGATATTTATCACTGACGTAAAAATAGACAGGGAACTCGTCTACGCAAATGTGTACGTCTCTGCCGTGGAAGGCGCCTCACGCTCCGCGGACGTTTTAGCGGGTCTGGAATCTGCATCTGGATTCCTGCGCCGGGAACTTTCCGCACGGGTGGAAGTTCGTTCTTTCCCCCGCCTGCGCTTTCATTGGGACCCCACCCCCGAAAATGCCGACCATATCGAAAAGATACTGGCAGAGTTAAGGAATAAAAAGTAAATAACGTCATTACTGCGCGCAACCAAACGCAGCAATGACGTATATATTTCTGGAGGATGAAGATAGTGGATAACCAGCTTACAGGGGAAATAAAAGATAGACTCGCAGCAGCGAATAAAATTGTCATCGCAGCGCATGTCCGCCCGGACGGAGATGCGATTGGTTCGGTACTCGGGCTTGGCCTAGCCCTGCGCGATGCAGGCAAATCCGTCGAAATGGTTCTCGTGGATGGCGTGCCGTCCTCTTTCAGGTATCTGGAAGGCAGCGACCTTATCAAAAAAGAACCGGCCGGTGGGCATGATATGTTCATCACTGTGGACTGCGCCGATCTCAAGCGTGTGGGGAAAGTATTCGAGAAGTTTGGTCAACCCGATATCAATATTGACCATCATATTACCAATGAAAAATTCGGCAAACTCAACCTCATTGAAGCAGAGGAGGTCGCCACAGCGGCAATCCTCACCAATCACCTGCCCGAGTGGGGACTGAGCATCACAAAGCCCATCGCTGCTGCGCTGCTGACAGGCATCCTCACCGACACGCTTGGCTTCCGCACATCGAACATCACCCCGGAAGCGCTGCGTCAGGCTGCCACATTGATGGAAACAGGCGTGGATATGCCTGAGATTTACATGAAATCACTGGTCCGAAAGACCTTCCCCGCCGCCAAATACTGGGGCGCAGGACTTTCAAGCCTTGAAAGCAAGAAGGGCATCGTTTGGGCAACACTCAGCGCCACAGACCGCAAGTCTACAGGCTACAGCGGCAATGACGACGCCGACCTGATCAACATGGTCTCTGCCATTGACGGAAATAAAGTCGGTATGGTTTTCGTCGAACAAAATGACAACCATGTCAAGATTTCCTGGCGCGCATTGGAGTCGGGTATCGATGTATCACCCATTGCAAAACATTTTAATGGCGGGGGACATGCCGCCGCCGCAGGAGCAGATATCCAGGGAAGTTTGAGCGAAGTCAAAGCAGAAGTCCTCAAAAAAACGCGAGAGCTGTTAAATCTGTAAACCGGTTCCCAAGTCAGGTAAGACCTATGGTATGCACGCAAAACATGTCAGGCAATTTGCTCCCTGCGCCGTACCCATATCTGGGCATACATACCCATATCTGGGCATACATCCCCGGCGCAGGTTTCCCTCGCAAAACGCCGCCGGGGACGGCGGCTTGAGCAACTGGAGAGTTGTTAAATCTGTAAACCGGTTCCCAAGTGGTAAGACCTATGTATTGGAAAATTATGATATATATGTCATAATTTGGATAAGAATATTGAAAATAATTCAGGAGGAATACCTTAATGAACAGTCAAGACGTAAAGAATGCCATATCCGGCGCCCTGGTAGTAGATAAACCCGTTGGGATGACATCCCACGATGTTGTGCAGGCGATTAGAAACGGGACCAGTTTACGCCGCGCAGGTCACACTGGCACACTTGATCCCCGCGCATCCGGCGTGTTGGTCATTCTCGTTGGCCCCGCCGTCCGCCTTAGCGAGTATGTTTCCGCATCAGACAAGCGTTACCAGGCCATCATCCGCCTGGGAGGCACAACCGACACCTATGATGCCGAAGGAAAATTCACGCCCACCACAGACCCTGCCAATATTACCGAAGCGCAATTTGAAGAAGCATTGAAAACATTTGTAGGCGAAATAGAACAGACTCCCCCGCCCTACTCCGCAGTCAAGGTGCAGGGACGCAAAGCCTACGAAATGGCGCGCAAAGGCGAAGAAGTTGAGCTCGAACCGCGCACCATCACCGTACATCATTTGGAAGTATTGGAATGGACACCGCCCGAAGTCGTCATAGATGTGCATTGCTCATCAGGAACGTACGTCCGCTCGCTGGCCAATGACCTGGGTCAAAAACTCGGCTGTGGCGCGTATCTTGTCGGTTTGCGCCGCACCAAAAGCGGAAAATTCACCCTGCGTGATGCCGTGCCCCTGCGCAAATTACAGGAAGCCTTCACCGCCGGTAACTGGTATCAATACCTCATCCCTGCCGCCGAAGCGCTCGGTGATTGGTACGCCATCGAACTCAGCCCCGACGAAGTGGAAGCCGTGCGTCATGGTCACCGTGTAAAAGCCAAACCTGAAGATACAGCCCAGGAAAAAGTGCGCGGCGTCAGCACCCAGGGCGAACTGGTTGCCCTGATGGTCCCCGCCGTAGGCGAAGACGGCTCGCCCGAATGGCAGCCCAAGAAAGTCTTCTTTACTTCGGATTAACTACCTTGTCATTGCGAGGAGGGTGATCTTCCGACGACATCGTACCCGAATGGGTAAGCAATCTCCAAATCACGAAGAGATTGCTTCCGTCGCCGCAAAGCGCCTCCTTCGCAATGACACAATGCCGCCGTTAAAGGCGGCTTTTTATATTATGCTGCATACCCGCTCCCTCGAAAAAACATCCCTGCAAAATTCCTGGCTTACCATCGGCGTATTCGATGGCGTCCATCGCGGGCATCGTGAGATCATTCAAAAGATCGTCCGCGAAGCCCATGCGGCCAATGCTCCCGCAGTTGTCCTCACTTTTGACCCCCACCCCGCCAGCGTGTTGACGGGCAGGGAAATCCAATGCCTGACCACACCAGATGAACGGGCGGACCTCCTTGGCGCGCTCGGCGTGGATGTCGTCATCACCCAGCGCTTCACACGGGAACTTTCGACTGCCACTGCCCATCAATATATGTCCACGCTGAAACAGCGCCTCGGACTCAGCCGCCTGCTCATCGGCTATGACTTCGCACTCGGCAAGGGACGGGAAGGCAACGCGACACGCCTGACCGAGATCGGCTCGGAGCTGGGATACACCGTCGAAGTAGTGCCAGCCGTCAGCGACGAAAGCGGCGTGATCTCATCCACCGAAATCCGCAAGCTCATTACCACGGGCAATGTCCGCGAAGCCGCAACATTACTGGGATATCCGTATTCGCTGGGCGGGATCATCATCCGTGGAGCGGGCCGCGGAAAAAAGATCAATTTCCCCACAGCCAACATTGATTACCCAAAACAAAAATCCACGCCCACGAATGGCATTTACGCCTGCTGGGCGCATCTTGGGAATGAGATTTTCATGGCAGCTACAAATATTGGTCTCAACCCTACCTTTACCCCCGAACGACAGACCCCCAGCCTTGAAGCCTACCTGCTCGATTTCGACCGCGACATTTACGGCGAGACTCTCAAATTGGATTTTATCGCGCGCCTGCGGGATGAGATCCGCTACACCACAGTGGACGCGCTCGTCAACCAGATCCATGATGATGTCAACCAGACCCGCGCCCTGCTGAGTGCGCTGCGATAGGGAAAGAATGAGAAACCGCGCAGGCATCATTTTGATCGAGAATGGAAAACTTGCATTGATCGAACGCCACAAGCAGGGACGGCATTATTTCTCCTTCCCCGGCGGCGGTGTGGACAA
>JAUXWL010000221.1 GCA_030680155.1 Anaerolineales bacterium | reverse complement strand
CCACTGCCCTGCTGCGCGCGGCGGGATTCAAGATCGTCCTCCACTGGATGCCCAACCTGCTCGGCGCAACTCCCGCATCAGACCGCGAAGACTTCGCGCGCATGTGGGCAGATTTCTGTCCCGACGAAATAAAAATTTATCCGAACCAATTGCTGGCGAACGCTGAACTCTACGAATATTGGCAGCGCGGCGAATTCCAGCCGTACACCACCGACGAACTCGTCCAACTTATCGCGGATATCAAACCGTCCATTCCGCGCTACTGCCGCGTCAATCGTGTCATCCGCGATATTCCTTCCAACAATGTGGTGGCAGGCAACCGCCGCACCAGTTTGCGGCAGGATGTGCAGGAGACGATGAAGCAGCGCGGTACACGCTGTCAATGCCTGCGTTGCCGCGAAGTGAAAGGCAAAACCGTTGAATTATCCTCCCTGCAGATGGATGATCTCATCTATCAGGCAGGCAAAGCGGAGGAACATTTCATCGCCTTCAACACCGCAGAGGATGGGCTGGCAGGATTCATCCGCCTCTCTCTCCCTTTGGCAGGTTCGCCCGACACGGGCATTGCCGACCTGGCGGGCGCGGCGCTCATCCGCGAAGTGCATGTGTATGGACAGTCGCTTGCTGTCGGCGCAGAAAAATCAGGCGCGGCACAGCATGTGGGGCTGGGCACACGCCTGCTCGAAGAAGCAGAACGAGTCGCTAAAGAAAACGGCTTTGCAAAACTCGCCGTCATCGCCGCCGTCGGCACCCGTGGATATTACCTCGACCGCGGCTTTGAACGTGGGGATTATTATTTGGTGAAAAGAATCTAAGACCACAGACGATGGACGGCAGACCATGGTCTACGGTCAACCGTCCATCGTCTGTATTTAAGGAGTATATGAAACCAAAACACTGGATCGTCTTTATTCTGCTCGGCATTATCTGGAGCACATCCTTCCTGTGGATCAAGATCGGCGTGCAGGAAGTCGGGCCCATGTCCCTGACCGCCTTCCGCATGTTGTTCGGAGCGCTCACGGCAATCGCCATTGCGACATATCAAAAACTCAGCCTGCCGCGTGACTTGAAAACCTGGGGCATCTTCGCCATCCTCGGACCCGCCAGCCTGGCCATCCCCGTCTTCCTTATTTCGTGGGGCGAGCAAACCATCGACTCGGCTGTCGCATCCGTGCTCAACGGCACTGTACCGCTGTTCACATTGCTGATGGCGCACTTCTGGATCCACGATGACAGAATCACTTTTCAGAAAACGCTTGGTTTATTAATTGGTTTTGCAGGCATCCTCGTGCTGATGAGCAAAGACCTGCTCGCCAGCGAACACGGCTCGGTCATCGGACAGTTCGCCGTCATCCTCGCCTCGCTTTTTTATGCAGGCAGCGCAGTCGCCATCCGCAAATATACCCAGCATGTCAATAACACCATGCGCGGCGTGGGACTGCTGATCACCTCCGCTGTTCTCATGTGGAGCGTTGGACCGATCGCCGAGCGTCCGTTTGCAATTCCCAACTTGCCGATCACATGGATTGCCGCACTGTGGCTGGGCGTGCTCGGTTCGGGGCTCGCCATGATCATGATGTATTATTTAATTCACGAAATTGGTCCCACCCGCGCCACACTCGTCACCTACCTGTTCCCCGTCGGCGGCGTGATCCTCGGCGTACTCTTTCTCAACGAACATCTTTCGTGGCAATTGCTGGCTGGCACATTGCTCATCATCGCCAGCCTCGTGGTTGTCAACTACAACAAAAGGAAAACTGCATGACCCATCGTTCTGGTTTTATCGCCATCATCGGACGCCCCAACGTGGGCAAATCCACTTTGCTCAATGCGTTGCTCGGGCAAAAGATCGCCGCCGTTTCGCCGCGTCCGCAAA
>JAUXWL010000213.1 GCA_030680155.1 Anaerolineales bacterium | reverse complement strand
TCACCGCTGGCAAAGGGCGGGATGTGCGAATACGCGCCGAACGCGAACGGGTCTTTGCCCCAACGCGTCACCAGCAGCCCTTCGGGTTCGGGGATACCGTCACCGAACATCGCCCGCAGCGCCTTCATTGCACCCGCGCGGATCTCCTCATCCGCAAGGTCTTCGATTGCAAATCCCTGCTCGCCGCCGTGGAACGCCATCAGCGCTGGTTCGCCCGTGAATGGCACGAAACTCAACCAGTCACACCACTCGCCAAGCCGTTCGCCCATATAACTGATCGTCTCCACTTCCTCATCCCAGAAAATTTCGGGGAATTTCAAATAGACTTTATTCAGGACTCCCATGCCGAGTCGCTGGATCGCAGACCGTTTCGACTCAGGCAGCGGCGGCTCAAACTTAACCGACGCCTGCTTCAACACCCCCAACGGAATCGTCACCACGGCTTTTTCTGCCATAAAGACCCCAGCCGACGTTTCCACCTCGACCCCATCCGCCCCGTAGCGGACAATTTTCACCACCGTCCCCAGGCGGATGTCCAACCCGCGGGCGAGTCCGTCTGTGATCTGGTTGTATCCGCCGGGGAAGATGACTTCCTCGCCGCCGAACTCCTCATCCTGATCCCACTCCCATAGCGACAGGTTTTTCGGGTCTGCGCCATATTCCAACGCTGTGGCAAAGTGGATGTATAAATTCAGTCCGCGTAATTTTTCACCAGACAAGCCATGCCGCGCAATGACGGTATCAAACGCCTGTTGAAGTGTCATGTCGTTGTCGGTATCTTCCTGCATCTCCGCGACTTCCTCGTAAATCTCTTCGAACAATTCTTCGATGGCTGCAAATTCACGGTCGGGCATTTCACTGCCATCGGCTTTGAAGACGATGCCGTTTTCATCGTCCGTCGGCATGATTTTTGCGCCAAATTGCTTCGCCAGTTTTGTGATGGGATTGCCCTGCACGCCATGAATCCACGATGCGCCGAGGTCGAGTGGCAGCCCCAGCGACGAATCCGTCCACATGCGCCCACCCACGCGATTCCGCGCTTCGAGGAGGATGACGCTCGATTCTTTATCCGTCAACACGCGGGCGGCGGCCAATCCGGCAATGCCTGCGCCAAGGACAAGTACGTCCGCGCGGCGGGAAGAATTGTCCGCGTTGGAATTAGTCTGGGTCATGGAATCAGGCTCCTCGTTGGATGATTGAAGCGGGGTTTGGATCAGTCCACAAGAGAGGGCAAGCGCAGAGGCTGTCCCGATGGATGCGACTTTCAGAAAATCTCGCCTGGTTAATTTCTTTTTCATTTACATTCCTGTTCTGTTTTTGAGGTGAAGCGATACTGAATAAAAAGTGCGGTCAGCGCCCCAAGATTATCAAAGACCAGCACGTCGATCAGCGACGCCCTGCGCCCAGGCACAAAGGACTGGTGGAATTCGTCCGTTGCGGAATAGAGCAGCGCAAGCAGCCATGCCAGTTTGTAATTTCGATTCGGAAGCGCGCGCAGATACGACAGGGCCAGCAAGCCGTAGCCGACAGTATGCGCGCTTTTCTTGAAAAAATAATCCCAGCCGCCGAAGTTCGGAAGATCATTGCTTGTGCGTGATGAAAAGCCGAAAATGACGAACATCAGCAAAAAGGCGGGCAGCCAGCGCGGTACAATTGAAACAAGTTTTTTCATGTGAGGTTTCTTTGATCGGTGATGTAATTCTCAAAAACAATGACGCGTGGTGGAAGTTTAGCCGTCCGCATCGCGTGATTTTAACCGAGAAGGTGGAGGATATCCGCCGGAGTTTGGAGGATGTTGAGAAACTCGTTGCGGAACATGGCTGGCATGCGGCGGGTTTCGTCAGCTATGAAGCCGCGCCCGCGTTTGATGCATCGTTGCGTGTTATCGATTCGTATGGATTTCCGTTGTTGTGGTTTGGCTTGTACGATGCGCCGCGAATTTTGCAGACTTCCGAAATTTTCGAAGATTTCGGAAGTCTTGCGCCCATGAATTGGCAGCCCGATACTGAAAAAGAAACCTACAACAACGCCATCCAGACTATCAAGGAACGCATTGCGCAAGGTAAAACCTACCAGGTCAACTACACCATGCGGTTGTCAACGGACTTTTTCACAGACTCACGGGCCGCAACGGACGA
>JAUXWL010000205.1 GCA_030680155.1 Anaerolineales bacterium | reverse complement strand
CGCGACCGCATCCTGCACACCACCGCCTTTCGACGGTTGGAATACAAGACGCAGGTCTTCATCAATTTCGAAGGCGACCATTTCCGCACCCGCCTCACCCACACGCTGGAAGTTGCCCAGATCGGCCGGACATTAGCCCGCACCCTGGGTGGGAACGAAGACCTGGTCGAAGCGATTTGTCTCGCGCACGACCTTGGGCACTCTCCCTTCGGTCACTCAGGCGAAGTAGCGCTCACCAGATTGATGAAGGACTACGGCGCATTCGACCATAACAAGCAATCCCTGCGCATCGTTACCGAACTGGAACAGCGCTACCCCGAATTCCCGGGCTTGAATCTCACCTGGGAAGTACGCGAAGGCATAGTCAAACACGAATCGGAATACGACATCTCCGATGCGCGTGACTACAGCCCGGACCTGCGCGGCAACCTCGAAACCCAGATTGCCAACGTTGCCGATGAACTCGCCTACACCACCCATGACCTCGATGACGGCTTGCGCTCCGGCATGTTAACGCCGAACATCCTCGAAGGGATCGCCTTGTGGGAAATCCTGCAAGAGACATTCAATTGGCACAGCGCCACCCTGAGCGACATCGAACGCCACCGCATGATCCGCCACCTGGTCGGCATCATGGTCACAGACATGGTCAAGGCAACCGACGCGCGCATCCGGGACAGCAAGGTACACTCGTCCACTGATATTCAAAAACTAAAGCACAATGTCATTGGCTATAGCGAAGAAATGCAGCGACGTAACCGTGAGTTAAAAGATTTTCTCTACAAAAAACTATACCGTCACTACCGCGTGGTGCGGATGCAGGTCAAGGCCGAGCGCATCGTCTCAGACCTGTTCCATGCCTATCGCGCCGAGCCCGCCATGCTCCCGGAGCATGTCCAATTCTTCATCGAAAAGCGCGGACTGGAGCGAACGATCTGCGACTATATTGCAGGCATGACCGATCGCTACTCCATAGAAGAGCATCAAAAACTATTCAATCCCCTCGAAAAGCCGTAACAGCTTTACATGGAAGGGGGCGCATATCCTCTTTTCGCCCCCATTCAAGCATTTGATATCACCATCACTAGAAAGGAGTCAGCCATGTCTCAACCGAACTACTTAACCCCGGAAGGTGAAGCCAAACTCAAAGCCGAACTCGAAGAATTGAAGGGACCCCGCCGCGGGGAACTTGCAGCCCGCCTACGTTCTGCCATCCAAATGGGCGACCTCTCGGAAAACGCAGATTACCACAAAGCCAAGGAAGACCAGGGCTTCCTTGAAGGGCGCATCCAGGAGCTTGAGTCGATCCTGCGCAACTCAGCCATCATCGAAAAATCCAGCAGCATTGACGTGGTCTCCATTGGAGATCATGTCACCATTCAAGAAGGTGATTTTGACCCTGAAACCTATCATCTTGTCGGTCCAACCGAAGCTGACCCGCGCAACGGCAGGATCTCTCACGAATCCCCCATCGGCAAAGCGTTGATGGACAAGAAAGTTGGTGAGTTCGCAGAAGCGGAAACACCCGGAGGCAAGATCAAATTCAAGATCGTAAAAATTGAGTAGAACGAAAAAATCCCGTCCACATGGACGGGATTTTTTGTTATCAACAATTAACCCTGACGAGGCCAGATCGCGAGTTCAAGCGTGATGCGCTCGAAGTAACTTCCATCCGGCAGGGGACCTTTTCCATATTCGAGATCGATGACAGTGGCGA
>JAUXWL010000204.1 GCA_030680155.1 Anaerolineales bacterium | reverse complement strand
CGCGACCGCATCCTGCACACCACCGCCTTTCGACGGTTGGAATACAAGACGCAGGTCTTCATCAATTTCGAAGGCGACCATTTCCGCACCCGCCTCACCCACACGCTGGAAGTTGCCCAGATCGGCCGGACATTAGCCCGCGCCTTGGGCGGGAACGAAGATCTGGTCGAGGCCATTTGTCTCGCACACGACCTTGGCCACTCTCCCTTCGGTCACTCAGGCGAAGTGGCGCTCACCAGATTAATGAAGGACTACGGCGCTTTCGACCATAACAAGCAGTCCCTGCGCATCGTTACCGAACTGGAACAGCGTTACCCCGAATTCCCGGGCTTGAATCTCACCTGGGAAGTACGCGAAGGCATGGTCAAACACGAATCGGAATACGACATCTCGGACGCGCGTGACTACAGCCCGGATCTACGCGGCAACCTCGAAACCCAGATCGCCAACGTCGCCGATGAACTCGCCTACACCACCCATGACCTCGATGACGGCTTACGCTCCGGCATGTTAACGCCGAACATCCTCGAAGGGATTGCCTTGTGGGAAATCCTGCAAGAGACATTCAATTGGCACAGCGCAACCCTGAGTGACATCGAACGCCACCGCATGATCCGCCACCTGGTCGGCATCATGGTCACAGACATGGTCAAGGCAACCGACGCGCGCCTCCGGGACAGCAAGGTAAACTCGTCCACTGATATTCAAAAGCTAAAGCACAATGTCATTGGCTATAGCGAAGAAATGCAGCGGCGTAACCGTGAGTTAAAAGATTTTCTCTACAAAAAGCTATACCGTCACTACCGCGTGGTGCGGATGCAGGTCAAAGCCGAGCGCATCATTTCAGACCTGTTCCATGCCTATCGCGCCGAGCCAGCCATGCTCCCGGAACATGTCCAATTCTTCACCGAAAAGCGCGGACTGGAACGAACGATCTGTGATTATATTGCGGGCATGACCGATCGCTATTCGATAGAAGAACATCAAAAACTATTCAATCCCCTCGAAAAGCCGTAACAGCTTTACATAGACAAGGGGGCGCACAGTATCCTCTTTTCGCCCCCATTCAAGCATTTGATATCGCCATTACCAGAAAGGAGTCAGCCATGTCTCAACCGAACTACTTAACCCAGGAGGGTGAAGCCAAACTCAAAGCCGAACTCGAAGAATTGAAAGGTCCCCGCCGCGAGGAGCTTGCAGCCCGTCTACGCTCCGCCATCCAAATGGGCGACCTCTCGGAAAACGCAGATTATCACAAAGCCAAGGAAGATCAGGGCTTCCTTGAAGGTCGCATCCAGGAGCTCGAGGCGATCCTGCGCAACTCAGCTATCATCGAAAAATCGAGTAAAAGGGATGTGGTCTCCATTGGAGATCATGTCACCATTCAAGAAGGTGATTTTGACCCTGAAACCTATCATCTTGTCGGTCCAACCGAAGCTGACCCGCGCAACGGCAGGATCTCTCACGAATCCCCTATCGGCAAAGCATTGATGGACAAGAAAGTTGGTGAGTTCGCAGAAGCGGAAACACCAGGGGGCACAATCAAATTCAAGATCGTAAAAATTGAGTAGAACAAAAAATCCCGTCCATGTGGACGGGATTTTTTCATTATCAACAATTAACCCTGACGGGGCCAGATCGCAAGTTCAAGCGTGATGCGCTCGAAGTAACTGCTGTCAGGCAGGGGACCTTTTCCATATTCGAGATCGATGACAGTGGCGAGCAATTGCAGGGTGGCGGTCTCCAAAAGGATTTGCGCCTGCGGTTCGACCAGGACCAACTCTCCCTTAGGTTCGAGGCGGGAGCGGATGGCTGGGTCACCGAATGCATGATGAGACATCAACACTTTGGTGGCCGTCTTGATATCGTTCTTATCAAAGAGCCAAATTTCAAGGGCGGTTACCTTCTTCGGTTCGCCCACACCAATGGCTTCGGAAACGCCGACACCATATTCGCCCATGAACTCGCCCGCCTGCGTATCAATGCTAAAGGACTCGTCATACAGGTCATCA
The DNA here is from genome assembly GCA_030680155.1 of Anaerolineales bacterium. Classification (GTDB taxonomy): domain Bacteria; phylum Chloroflexota; class Anaerolineae; order Anaerolineales; family Villigracilaceae; genus Villigracilis. Next base: position 1,422 of record JAUXWL010000204.1, on the reverse strand, counting down.
CCCAACACAAAAGTTGTCATGGTCTGGGTGATGGGAGGAGCGAGCCCCATTTCTTCAAAATTGGTGCGTTCCACATTGCGGCTGATCTCGGAGCCTTGCATAACAGCAGTCACTTCGCCGCTGCCGCGTTTACCAAGCAAACGGAAGAGATACATGCCGCCAGCGGCAAGCACACCCAGAAGCAGCACAATGCCAATGCCTAATAACGCAGTTCGCGCGACAGGGTTGGAGCTACCGGTTTGCCCGGCACCCGGCTGGTAGCCTTCCGCTTCCAATACGCGCCGGACGGTTTCTCCATAAACGCGAATCACCTCCTGGTCGGTGCTGCCAGGGTTGTTTTGAATCTTTTCGTACACTTGCTGGGCGTTTACACCGAGACCCTTCCAACGATCTGCAGCGAGACCGGGATCCGAATTGAGTCGAAAGGAGTCAATCGCCATGCGCAGGTAATCTTCCTGTAAATCCGCACGCAGATATGAAGGAGTCGCATCCTTAAACTCAACAGGCGCAATCCCCCAACCGATCAATAATCCAAACAAAAGCCCGCCAATAAAAAGAGCAATTGGAATTATGGGCAGTTTTTTCAACAAGGCAATAATGAAATCCATACACGACTCCTTTTCATCACTTTCGTTTGATTATACAACGTAATCACTTTACCCTGCATGGCAGAATGATTGCCGACACCCGCCTTATGCGCTTTCGGGCACGATCTCCTCCAGCAGGAAGGACTCGGAGCAGTTAATGCATTGTGCTTCACGTTTGTTGGCGATGACAAGCAAGCCATTGCATTTCGGGCAGGGCTTGGCAAGCGGTCGTTTCCATGATGTGAAATCACAATTCGGATAATTCGCACATCCAAAGAAGGTACGTCCCTTGCGGGTCTTCCGCTCCACCAGATCACCGCCATCTGTCGGGCAGGCGATGCCGATTTTCTCCAGCCAGGGCTCGGTATAACGGCAGTTCGGGAAGTTTGCACACGAAATAAATTTACCGAAACGTCCATAACGGATGACCAATTCGCCGCCATCATCCGGGCACTGACGTCCAATCGGCTCAGGCTCGGACTTTGAAACTGGCATTTCTGCCTGGGCTTTTTTCACGTCCTCGGAGAATGGCTCGTAAAATTCGCGGATCGCATCCGTCCATATCATCTCGCCATCGGCGATCTTGTCGAGGTCTTCCTCCATGTGGGCAGTGAAACTCAGATCCACCACTTCGGGGAAGTATTGAACCATCAAATCATTGACCTGAAAACCTGTGTCCGTTGGAATCAGGCGTTTTTCCTCACGCATCACATAGCCGCGCTGTTGAATGGTCGAGATGGTCGGCGCATACGTGGAAGGGCGCCCAATGCCATTTTCCTCCAACGACTGCACCAGCGACGCTTCGGAGAAGCGCGGCGGCGGCTGGGTGAAATGC
>JAUXWL010000203.1 GCA_030680155.1 Anaerolineales bacterium | reverse complement strand
ACACTGCTGTCGCTGGCGCTTCCATCTTCAGTATAACTCATCTGATTCGTGGTGAGGTAGCCTGAAGCGTTCTGCGGTGCGGTCGCCATTCTTGTCTGCGCCAATGTCTGAATCTCGCCGACAGAAACCTTTTCCGGTTGTACGAGGGCAGTCTTATCACCCAGCGGAACTTCTATCCAGAGATTCTGCATAAAGTCGCCAACGGCTGATGGTGCGAAAGCAGAGTAGTTTGGCAACACGCCAAATACCGATACGCCATCGGGGCCTGTATTGTCAGCCGAGAAACAAGGATAGGCATCCGTCGGTGAATTGCTCATCGGCTCAAGCATGATGCCGATCATTTTTCCACCAACGCCCTGGATGTTCCCAAGAAGCACGTTGTTTTCCCAAATGTCATTGCCCGTTGTGGTCAATGGTCCGATAGTAGCCAATGAGGCAAAAGTTGCCCAATTCACCACATGGATCTTATATTGCCAGGTGCCTAACACTCCCCATGAAGCATGGTGAAAATCGAGCTTGTTCAGCGCGGCATCAGGATAGGCAGCCAGGTTGTAAACAACGCCGTATGCGCTGCCATATGCCTGGTAGTATGCATTGTCGGGTGTTCCTGCCCATTGGAACAGTTTCACCAACTGCGTCGGAACAACAGTGGAACAGACAGGAGGTACCCAGGTAAGGGTGGTTGTAAACTGCGACTGCGTTTTTGCAAATGCAGTCGGAGGTGTACAGATGCCATACGCGTGGATGTTGTCAACATACCAGTGAAGGATGTCGGCTGAGTTCACGCCACTGGCAACAAAGCGGATGCGGAAGGACTTGCCAACCACCGCGCTGATGTCAATGTGTTTCGGCAACCAGTTCGTTGATCCGTTGTTGGTTACCTGCAGCTTCTGGTGCCATGAGCCACCGTAGAAAATGTCAACGGTCAGTTTTTCCTTTCCGGTTGGGTTCTGGTCGATCAGCTTTATATCAAAATCAAGCCAGATCTTGGCACATGTCCAGGCTGTTGCATTGATAATCGGGCTGGTCAGCGCCTGTGTGTAGTTTGCAATGGCGGGCTGCCAGGTGAAGTCGGCACACGGGGCAGGATTACCGATCCCGGTATTCATGGTCCAATGTCCGGTCGGCGCCCAGCTCTGGAATGTGAATGTTCCATTGGTCCATGGCTCATAGAATGGCAATGGCGCTCCGCAGTTCAGCGTAACCATTTTTTCTCCGGCAGTGTTCATGAGTGATTCACCAAACTGTCCGGGGAAGCCATACGTGGTCAGGTCATACTTGGCCTTTACATCATACTTGTAAGTGCCCGGGTTAAGGTTATAATCATAGTGTGTAAGGGAATCGGGATGCGGTTTGTACCAGATGAAAGCAGCATCGCGGTAAATGTTGTAACCAACAAGGCCTGCAGGGGTGGAACCACCACCACCGCCGCCGCCGGCGCGAAGTTCAAGTGCACAAACAAAGTTCGGTGTGCCTTGTACA
>JAUXWL010000202.1 GCA_030680155.1 Anaerolineales bacterium | reverse complement strand
CTTTCGGGCGATCTCAGCGCGGGGGAACAGAACCCATTTGCCTTTCACATCACCCAAGCCTGACAGGATCGCCTCGCCAACATATTCATCTGGAATGAAGTTGGGCTCAATCCCGTGTTTGCGTAGTGCTTCGGCGGTTTTGGGTCCGATGGCGGCGACCCGAACGCCCTCACCCCTAGCCCCTCTCCCAAAAGGAGAGGGGGATAGCTTCCCAAAAACAACCTCCACCGCGTTGACCGATGTGAACACTACCCATTCATAGCAGTTCAATTTCTCAAGAGCACGTTCCAGTGCGACATTATTTTCAATCGGCTGGATTTCAATGACGGGAAAAAAGATCGGCTCGAAGCCTGCAGAACGTAGTTTTTCTGCGAAGTCGTCGGCTTGGGCGCGGGGGCGGGTGATGAGAATTTTCATAGTAATCAGTAAGCAGTGAACAGTGATCAGTGAACAGTGAACAGTTTTAGGATTTCATCTGCGCCGTTTTGGATGGCTTGTTGCGCAAGTGATTTGCCAAGTTCAAGCGCGTCCATCCCCTCACCAGTGACTTTGACAACCTTCTTTCCATCTTCCGAAATCACCAGCCCAGTCAGACTGATCTCTGATGACTGATGACTGATGACTGATGACTGTTCACTGGTTACTGCATACGCCGCCACAGGCACGGCACATCCACCACCTAACCCCTGCAAAAATGCCCGTTCGGCAGTAACACATCTCCGCGTGGAGTCATCTTCAAGGCTGGCGAGCAGGTTGAGGGTAGTCTGATCGTCCGCGCGGCATTGGATGGCGAGAGCGCCCTGCCCAGGCGCGGGAAGCATGACTTCCAGTGAGAGCCATTCGGTGACGTGATGATCCAGACCCAAACGAGTCAGACCAGCGCCTGCAAGAATGATGGCATCGTATTGTCCATCCAGCGCTTTACGCAAGCGTGTGTCCACGTTACCGCGTAGGGATTGGGTTTGAATGTCTGGGCGGAGGGAAAGGGCTTGGGCAGCACGGCGCAGGCTCGAGGTCCCGACGGAGGCGTTGTTGGGGAGGGTGGCAACGGTATATTCGTTTTTGGAAATCAGCGCGTCACGTACTTCTGCGCGGGCGGGGATGCATCCAACAATTAATCCAGCAGGATTTTCAACGGGCAGGTCTTTGAGC
>JAUXWL010000201.1 GCA_030680155.1 Anaerolineales bacterium | reverse complement strand
CCACAAACCAATTGCAACTATCAGTACTTCACGAAAGCGCGTAATTGGCGGTCTCTACCGCCAGATTTGCGCTACACCTGCCCTGGCGGGCGGCGCCAGGGGAGAGCGCACGCTGCGCAGTACGCGAGGTTTTCGTGATCTGCTGACTATTGGTTATTTTCACGACTCGAACAACTGAATCAACACACCTCGGCCCTGATTTTCGCCTTTTGGATTTCCCCCATCGCATTCCCCGGCAGGTCGTTTCTAAAACTAATGGATTTTGGGGATTTATAAGCTGCAAGGCGTTCACGACAAAAGCGGATCAATTCCTCGCCGGTCACTGATGCTGTTTTCTCCGACACCACCACCGCTGTAACTTTTTTCCCCCACTCCGCATCGGGTCAGCCGATCACTGCACAGGCATTCACTGCGGGGTGTTCCAGCAGCACGCGCTCCACTTCTGGTGGATCAATATTAAGTCCGCTGCTGATGTCACAATCAACGTCCCGAAGGTTTTATTCGAGAAATTTGAATGCCTGACGGCAACCTTCGGGACGTTTTTTCTATTTACCGATAAAGTCTATTAAGCCTGCCGCTGAGGCTCAAATCTTTGGAGCGGCTGCACAGGGCCAGGTAGCCATCCGCTGCAAGGTAGCCTAAATTACCAGTCTTGAACCAACCGTCGGCGGAGAAGGATGCGGAGGTTTTGTCCGGCTGCTGTCAATAGCCTTTGAAGACATGTGGCCCGCGAAACTGCACATCCCCAATTTCACCATCAGCCGAAGCTCAATGGTTGTGACAGCTATTCCGGGGGTAAATCCACGCAATTTCCGCTGTTTAGCTGAATTGAGTGATTGGAGTTTGCCACCAAGGAGCACATTTGTGTTGCATTCGCGGGACGGCTGGCAATGGTGTATTGTGTGAATGGCGGGTTTCCGTAGCTGCCCCAGGTCAGTTTCCAGGGCCCCGAACCGGGAGAGCCTGCCTGTTCCGGCGGGACGTTATTGAAGAATATATGCACATGCAGCGAGTCGGTAAAATTATGAACCTCATAATCAACTGCATAAAAACTACCATCAACCCTGATCGCTGTGATGACCACGTACGGTCCCGTGGGTGTTGCCGTCAAGGGGATGGCTGTTTCAGTGGGAATGTCTGTCGAGACCGGGGCTGCAACTGCGAGCTGGGTATCTGTGGGTATGGCAAGGGTTGGCGTTTCGGTTGGGCTGGGCCCGCCAAAAAGTTGGTTTGCTGCAACGATCCCGCCTCCGACAAGGCAAAGCAACCCGATAACCCCTGCGGCAATGATTGGCAGCATCATTCGGGATTTGGGTTTTGGCGCAGGAGGCGCAACCGAAGGCGAATAGACGGAACCTGGCATGGAACTTTCAACCATTGTTCCTTTTCCTGCAACAATAGGCGTACTTTCAACGTAAGTCCCTGCTACGGGCTTCTCTATGGTTGTTCCGCGCGACTGATTCATGAATGTTACATCTTCCATCATGGTCGCTTTGGGCGAAGATGAATCGGCCGACAGGGCATTTCTTAAGGCGGCGGCCATTTGCGCGGCGGTCTGATAACGATCATTGGGGTCTTTTGCAAGCGCCTTGTTGATGATCGCAACCAGGGAATCCGGTACGTTGGGGTTGAGCTTTTTGGGATTTGGCACCGGGTCGTTGATGTGCATCATCATCAGCGTCATGGCTGAATTGGCTTCAAAGGGCGGGCGGCCGCCAACCATTTCAAACAAGGTCACACCGAGGGAATAAATATCCGTGCGACGGTCGGGTTGTTCTCCTTTGATCTGCTCAGGCGACATATACATCGCAGTCCCCACCACAGCCCCAGTTGCAGTGTGACGCGTACCGCCGACGATCTTGGCGATTCCGAAATCCATCAAGATGACCTGACCCGTGGTGGTCAGCATCAAGTTGGCTGGTTTGATATCGCGATGGATCATGCCGCGCTGGTGGGCGTAGTCCACTGCATCGCAGATGCCGGCCATGTATTCAATGGCTTTCGCAGGCGAAAGTTTCTGCCCATTATCGTCGAGCCGTTTAAGATGATCCTGGATTGTCTCGCCCGGCACGAACTCCAGCACCATGTAATACAGATCGTCATCACGATTGAAATCATGGACTTGAATGATCCCGTGGTGACGCAGTTGCGCCACCGACGCGGCTTCCTCCTCGAAGCGTTGGACAAAATCCGAGTTACCGGATAAATGGGAGTGAATGACCTTGATCGCCACCACCCGCTTCAAGTTGGGGTCTGTAGCTTTGTATACTGCGGACATCCCCCCCTGTCCGAGCAATTCCTCGACTACATACCGATTGCTTATGGTCTTTCCGATTATATTGTTAGTCATGTCTTCTCCCAAAGATAAAAAAATCCATTGGCTTGAATGCCGCTGCTGCTGAATCATTAATGATCCGTTTCATAACGCATTTCCTTTCACTTACGGCGACGGCGAATCTATTAAGAATAGCCATGCGTTATCGAACTTGCACATCGTACTGCGCCCTGATTCACTTAACGCCACCAAGGCCATAAAGCCTTTTTCAAAGACCGTTTCCGCCGAATTGAAGGACCTTTGTTGGGCGGCGTAATCCGCTTTAATTTGTGTGATGACCTCTTCGTGTTCAAGTTTCTGTTGTTGATAGATCGCCATAGCCTGGGCGTCTGCCTGGTTCGCCGGTATCTCAGGTTCCGGCGGGAGAATGGGTTGGGGCGGAGGCGCGCTTGGGTCGATCTCTCCAATCAAGGTGTCATTGGTGTAGACCCAAAACCGATTGCCTCGTCCAACAATGGTCAGGCGGTTGGTGGTGTCGTTTTCCCATTGAAAACTTTTGTCGCGGTAGCGCGCGTAAATGTCCCTGCCGGTCACAACCTCGCCGTTTGACATGGTAGCAAAGAGGAAATGTCCGCTTGCTACGCGGGTGACAAGCGCCACATATTGATCCAACGCAGCTTCGTTCCCATCGGAGCGCAAAACAAACCCGCACCCCGAGGTACTGCCTACTGTATTCCAGGTGATGTCTGCCGAGATGACAAAATCCTGCGCCAGAGTTCCAAGAAAATAATTGACATATTTATATTGACGGTATCCCGCCACTTCCAAAGTGACTGGCGGATGTACCCAGCCCAGCCGCCCCTCTGACGGGTCAACCCCGTACTTGGGCAGTTCTGCCAGGATTGGAGCAAAAGCCGCCGCTGTTGCGGTTAAGGAATCGGGACCCGCGTCTACTGCCTGTGTCGCTTGTGCTTCTTGATCTGCGGATGCGGTGCCTGTCTCGCGAACCTGGGCGCTGATAGCCTCAAGGGTGCTTTCCTTTGAGATGTCACCACTCCCTGCTCCGCAGGCCAGGGAAGCCAGCGCCAGGACAAGCGGGAATATTGCAAGTTTTTTTCTCATTTGATCCTATATCACATCTTTGCGTTTTTGCAGGTATAAAATTGCCGCAAACAAAATTAAAACCACAAAAATCTGTACAAGCCAACTGAAAGTGATCTTTCCTAAATACGCTGCGGTATCTTTCTTGTCCACATAAGTGAAGCCTGCGCCGTCATAGAAAGTCCTCACTACGGCTTCGGCAGGCGCAACGGCAACCTGCAATTGGGCGTTTGCCGTTTCGTAGGCAACCCTTTCGCTTTGATACGCGTCAACCAGCTTTTTATAATTTTCCACTTCGGTTTCATATATTTTAAGCTGGTTAAAGTATTCCGCCATGGCAACATTGTCAGACTGGTCCTGCGGTTCGACTGGCCGGGCAGGCTCCGGCGGTAGTGGCGCGGGTTCGACGGGCAGCGGTTCGTCCACCAGGGCGATGCGGTACTTGCCCAGACCAGGGTGATTGCAGGATTCCTGCTTAAGCATATTCACGCCCAGGCACTTGCAGTTATTTGCAAGCTTATCTTCCAGAGACATTGCATTGCGCACATCGGGGGGCAGCGCCCAGCAAATATCCGCGGCAACATCAGAACCAGGTCCTGTAATGCTCATCAAGGCTTCGAAAGCCCAGCGGGTTGATGTCGGTGCGCTTATAAAACTCGGCACTGGAATCAAGGCTCCGCCCAGAACGATCTGGGGCAACATTAGAATAATAACGATCAATGGCGCAGAACTGGCGTTCGGGGCAAGGGATGAAGCAAATAATCCAAGCATCATCCCTGCCAGGGTCGCAAGTGTCATTGTGATATACACCTGGAAGAATTCAAGCGCGCCTCCCGGCATATTGAAAGACAGGTAATGAACGACAGTATAGGCCACCGCCTGATAGAGCGCGAGTAATGCGGCAATCCAGATTTTCGATAATACATAAGGCAGGATTTTGAGATTGACCAGCCTTTCCCGTTTATAGACCTCCTGTTCCTTGACGATCTCACGCATTTGCGAGATGCCACCAACCATGACGCCGTAAATAGTTAATAGGAAAAGGGTGATCATGACCTGGGACATATCGCCCTGATAGAAATCAAAGGGATTTCTACCCATCACAAGGGATAGGATCACATCCAGCAAGCTGACCAACGGCGCAGTAGCCAGCATCAATCCCAGGGCGAAGCGGTCACGGGTTAATATTTTTATATTGCGGGCGGAAAGGATCAGGAATTGCCGTAACGAGGAAACCTGTTTGGTATTGTCTGTTTTGGGTAAAACCCTTTCAGGCTGGGGTATGGTCATCGCGCTTTGCGGGGACAGTTTGCCAGCCAAAGGCTTGGAGATATATTCCAGATGGGCTTTGCTTTCACGATATCGTTTCGCCCAATCTTCGGCTTTGCCCTTGCTCGGATCATCCAGAATGGCATAGATCTCATCGAATTCGATCTTGCCTGCCCTGCGATCGCGTTCGGAGCGATATTGATCAAAGTATGCCAGCGCTTCGTCCGGGGGACCAAACCAGGCCAGATAGCCGCCCCTTGCCAGGAAGATGACCTTGTCAGCCAGCATGACATTCTTGGTGGCATGGGTGATCAAAATAATGGTTCGTCCCTGGTCGGCCAGGCGACGCATCAACTGCATCAGGGCGGTTTCTGTGCCAGGGTCCAAACCGGAGGTAGGTTCATCCAGGAAGAATAAGCCTGGTTTGGTGAGCAACTCCACTCCAATGGAGACGCGCTTTTGCTGCCCGCCACTCAGCCCGCTAATTTGGACATCCTTGCGATGTGTCAGGTCGAGATCTTCAAGAACTTCCATAATTCGCTGATGCCGTTCTTCAGGGGATGTATCAGCCGGCATTCGTAATTGGGCGGCGTAATCGAGCGCCTGGTAGATGGTCAACTCCATGTGAATGATATCTTTTTGGGGTACAAACCCAATCTCATTCCGGATTGCGTCAAAATGAGTGTAAATATCAATGTCGTTGACGTATACTTTCGATGGAGCGGTTGCGGGGCGATAGCCGGCCACCGCATCTACAAAGGTGGATTTACCGCCGCCGCTTTGCCCAACGACAACGATAAACTCTCTGGGCTTGAAGGAGGCGGAGATATTTTGAAGAATATTCAAATCCTTGCGGACCCATTTGTTCAACCCAATCACATCAACCCGCAGTCCATTGCTGTCATCGTATCCGGCCAGCTGATCCCTGCCCATCACAAAGCGGTATTGACCAACGCGGATGGAATCGTTGGGCTTCAGCCACATCGAGCCATCGATGCGTTCTCCATTGACAAACGTGCCATTGGAACTGCGCAGATCCTCCACCCGGTAGCGCTGCCCAACTCTTTGGATTTGCGCATGGAAGCGGGATACATTTGAGGACGGGACCACAACGTCATTGCCTGGGTCGCGTCCTATTTGAATGAGTGTCTTTTCGCCGAATACAATATCCCGTTCTACTTGCTGGGCCGCTTCGCTGGGGGCATTGTAGGTCATCGTAACCATAAGGCCTGGATCTAGGCTGCCAATTCTCAGTATGTCGCCGTGACGCAGAACGCGTGAACCATCAAGCGGCCGCCCTTCAAATAGAATAGGGTTTTTTGCTTCTGCAGCCACAACCAACTTGTATCCCCCGCCATCTACCTGTTCGAGCCTGGCATGCCGGCTTGAGACGATTTGGGATGGGATAACGATATCGTTATCTTCGATACGACCAATTGAAAAAGTCTGACGGGTTAAAGGATGGGTTTGTGAACTTCCCCCGGCAATGGTTACAAGCAATTGGCGCGGACCCTTATTGGCCGGTATTATCGGTTCTTCCCCCAGCATTGTCTGCATTACATGGGAGGGGGCTGCAGGCGCGGGGCGCACCATGGTTTTCTCAAGCTCAGTGGAAGGCGCATGATAGACCAGGTTGACGATTTGCCCCAATCGAATTAGGTCGCCTGATTTAAGGGAACAGCGTTCGGTTAGCTTTTTGCCATTGAGGAAGGTTCCATTGCTGCTCCCCAAATCCTCCAGTGCATAATTCCCGTTTTCCAGCGTGAGCCTGGCATGGCGGCGCGATACGGCCGAAGCGGGGATGGTCACATCTGCGCTGTCATCACGACCAATAATTATTTCTGATTTAACCAGTTCGAATTCCTGGTTGGGGGAGTTGCCTTGGTTGTTGGACAGAACTAACTTATAACTGTTTGATTGAGTCACGTGTCTGTTCCTTTACTAGATACGGGTTTTCAGCGCCGTTCCTAAAGCAATCTTGTTGTAACGCAGCAATGAGTGAGATTTAATACAAAATAGTATAATTCAGATGAAGATTATACTATTTTTACTGAAAAGCGTGTCAAAGGATTTAGTAGATGGAGCAGTACTTAAGTTCTTGATTGCGTAAATTTTCTCAAAGCTGTATTTTCTCCGATTTCAATTCACGGAGAGACCAACTCATTATTCAAGCGCTTCAGGTGATGATCGAAATGGTTGGAGCGACCCAGGTAGTATCAACACAAACAAAACATTTTTTATCCACTATTCTAAGAGAGCGTTTCTTAAGTCAGACCCTAAAGGTTTTCGCCGCAAAACAGAACCATAATTTGCAAAATAAAGCGCCCACAAAACGGCGTTTTCGTAACCGTGGGAAACCTTTTGGGTCTTTGCCTACGAGTTGAGAAACAGTCTCTAAGGATGAAGCATTGGTAACGACTGAGTAGTTACCGAACAGTTGCAAAATCTTTCTGAACCAGGTAAAAACTATTATGAATCAATTATCCCTCCTGACTCCAAACCGTAAAACAAATACCCTGGTTGAACTACTGTGCGCGAGGGCGGAACTGCACCCGGAGAATTTGATATACAGATTCATTCAGGATAGCGACTCTGACATTATTACGATCACCTATGGTGAATTGGATCGCCGCGCGCGGGCGATTGGGGCGTGGCTGGAAAGCTTTGGCGCAAGCGGTGAACGTGCCCTGCTTCTTTACCCAGCCGGGCTGGATTACATTATCTCTTTTATGGGCTGTTTGTATGCCGGAGTGACCGCCGTCCCGGCCTACCCCCCGCGAATTAATCGTCCGGTGCCGCGCATCCAGTCCATCGTGGATGACTCACAGGCCTCTTTTGCGCTGACCACATCAGCGATCCTCTCGAATATCGAAAAACGATTCGAACATGCTCCAGATTTGAAAACGCTGCACTGGTTAAACACCGATCAGGTCCCGGCTGGGTTGGAAGCGGATTGGCGTCTGCCCGCAATTTCATCCGATACGCTGGCTTTTCTTCAATACACATCCGGCTCCACCAGTCAGCCCAAGGGTGTGATGCTCAGTCATGGCAACCTGATGCATAACCTGAAAGCCATCCAGCATGGCTTCCAGATCGACCATCGTAATTCGGGCGTTTTCTGGCTTCCAAGCTATCACGATATGGGATTGATCGGCGGCATCCTCGAACCGATGTATATGGGCGGCTCATCCACTTTGATGTCGCCGGTATCTTTTTTGCAGCGCCCCATGCGCTGGTTGGAAGCCATCAGCCGCTACCGTGGGACGACCAGCGGCGCCCCCAACTTCGCCTACGATCTCTGCGTTGATAAAGTCACACCTGAACAGATGGAAACTCTGGACCTGCGCTCCTGGACTTTGGCCTTTTGCGGAGCCGAGCCGATTCGCCCTGAGACTTTGGAACGCTTCGCGCGCACCTTTGCCGGGTGCGGTTTTCGTCGAGCCGCTTTCTACCCCTGTTTCGGCATGGCAGAAAGCACCCTGTTGGTTTCAGGCAGCGAGGGACCTTTGGAGCCGCGCACATTTACCGTTGATCGAAAATCTCTCGAACACAACCTCGTTGTCCCGGCAGCAGCGGATGACGCCGGCTCATGGACGATGGTGAATTGTGGCAAACCGATCATTGATCAGAAGATTGTGATTGTCGACCCGGCAACCACCGAACAATGCAATCCAGATCAGGTTGGCGAAATTTGGGTTTCAGGCCCAAGCGTTGCGCAGGGATATTGGGGGTTGGAGGAGGAGACTCAAAAAACTTTCGGCGCGCATGTGGCCAATACGGGTGAGGGACCTTTCCTGCGTACTGGCGACCTGGGTTTCCTGCATGGTGGCGAACTTTATGTCACAGGGCGCTTAAAAGATTTGATCATTGTTCATGGAAGCAATCACTATCCCCAGGACATTGAAATAACAGTAGAGTCTTCTCACACCGCCTTGCAGCCCGCAGGGGGAGCCGCTTTTTCGATCACCGATGGCGGCAGGGAACAACTGGTGATCGTTCAAGAAGTTACGCGGCAAAACCGCGAGCCTGATATTAATGAAGTGACTTCCGCCATTCGTCAGGCAGTGGCGGAAAAGCATGACCTGCAGGTATTCGCTGTTGTGTTGGTCAAGCCAATGAGCATCCCCAAAACCTCCAGCGGAAAGATCCAACGCCGCGCCTGCAAGAACGCATTTTTGGATGGAACACTGGAAATCGTTGGTGAATGGCGGGCAAAACCCTCACCCCTAACCCCTCTCCCCTTGGGAGAGGGGAACCTACCATCCCTTCCCCCTCAGGGGGAAGGGATGGGGAAAGTGCCCCGAAGGGGTATGAGGGCGGAAGCTATCCAATCCTGGCTGGTGACTCGCATTGCTGCCATTCTGGAAATTGAACCCGCTTCCATTGACCCGCGCCACCCATTTACATATTACGGTCTCGGCTCCGTTCAGGCAGTGGGACTCACTGGCGACCTGGAAGTTTTTCTGAATCGCAAACTCGCACCCACCCTTGCCTGGGATTACCCAACCATCGAATCATTGGCGAACTATTTGGCAAATGATTCTCAGCAAGCCAAACCTGACAGCCAAACTTCTGCATTGCCTCAACCTTCTTCAAAATCCGTGAATGAGCCCATCGCTATTATCGGTCTGAGTTGTCGCTTTCCGCAGGCATCGAGTCCGCAAGCTTTTTGGGAATTGTTACGCAATGGCGTGGATGCCATCACCGAAGTCCCGCCTGATCGCTGGAACGTGGATGAGTTCCATTCATTCGATCCTGCCACTCCGGGGAAAGTTACATCACGTTGGGGCGGCTTCCTTGATGGGGTTGATCTGTTTGATCCCCATTTCTTCGGAATTTCTCCACGCGAAGCAGCCCGCATGGACCCGCAACAACGGCTCCTTCTGGAAGTGAGCTGGGAAGCGTTGGAAAATGCATTTATCCCGCCTCGATCATTGGCTGGGACTCGCACGGGCGTGTTCATTGGCATCAGCAGTTACGATTACTCGCGTTTGCAGTTTGACGATCCCGCGCGAATTGACGCATACGCCGGGACGGGTAACGCGCATAGCATCGCGGCGAATCGCTTGTCCTATCTCCTGGACTTGCGCGGACCCAGCATGGCTGTGGATACCGCCTGTTCGTCGTCTTTGGTGGCGGCCCATCTCGCCTGTCAGAGTCTCCGAAGCGGCGAATCAGACGTCGCCTTGGTCGGAGGCGTGAACCTCATCCTGACTCCTGAGTTGACCATCACCTTCTCGCAGGCGCGCATGCTCTCTCCCGATGGACGCTGCAAAACTTTCGACGCGAGCGCAAATGGATATGTGCGCGGCGAGGGCAGTGGTGTTGTCATCCTCAAGCGGCTGTCGGATGCGCTGCGCGATGGCGATAACATCCTTGCATTGATCCGCGGCTCGGCAGTTAATCAGGATGGACGCAGTAACGGAATGACCGCCCCAAACGGACTGGCGCAACAGGATGTCATTCGGCAGGCTCTTGCGAATTCCGGCGTGGCCGCGCATCAAATCGGTTACGTGGAAGCGCACGGCACCGGCACGCCGCTCGGCGACCCGATCGAGATCGCATCGTTGCGCGCGGTTCTGGATGATGGACAATCCAACAGCAGGGTTTTAGTTGGTTCGGCGAAAACAAACATTGGTCACCTGGAAGCAGCGGCAGGCATTGCTGGTTTGATCAAGTCTGTGCTGGCTTTACAAAACGAAGCCATTCCGCCGCACTTACATTTAAAAGAAGTAAACCCATATCTTGCATTGGAAGACTCGCGGCTCGAGATCGGAACGTACCTGCGGCCCTGGAAACGCCGCGATCAGCCGCGCTTTGCAGGAGTGAGCTCCTTTGGCTTCGGCGGCACGAACGCGCACATTATTCTCTCCGAGGCTCCGCTGGCGATATCGGAAACACCCACAGAAAAATTGGAACGCCCGCGCCACATCCTTGCTGTATCCGCGAAAACAGAAACAGCTTTACAGGAACTTTCCCAACGCATTCGTTTAAATTTGGATGCGCTTCAACAACCTGTCCAGAATTTTAATTTCACTGCAAACACGAAACGCTCGCATTTTGAATATCGCCTTGCAATTCAGGCGGGGTCTTCTGAAGAATTAAAGAATAGTCTGGATGCTTTCATAGCTGCTTCAGATGCGCCCGCCCTGTCAACGGGCCGTGCGAAAGCGGGCGTTCAGCCGAAGGTCGCATTCCTGTTCACCGGACAAGGCTCGCAATATCCGGGCATGGGGCGTCGGCTCTATGAAACCCAGCCAGCTTTCCGCGCGGCGCTTGATCAGTGCGCGAAGATTCTAGAATCCATTGTAGACCGTCCGTTATTGGAGATCGTTTTTCCATCTCCTCCATCCGTTCAGAGTGATGCGGCCATCCATCAAACCACATACACCCAGCCCGCCCTTTTTGCTTTCGAATATGCGCTGGCAGAGATGTGGCGTTCCTGGGGCATCGAGCCTCATGCTGTTCTCGGCCATAGTGTGGGTGAATATGCAGCCGCGTGCATTGCGGGCGTTTTCAGCCTGGAAGATGGCTTGCGCTTAATCACCGAACGCGGACGCTTGATGGGCGCACTGCCGCACAATGGAAAAATGGCTGCTGTGTTTGCAGATGCGCCGCGTGTGGCGGATGCTTTGAAACCTTATCAAGATCGGGTTTCCATTGCCGCCGTGAATGGACTCGATAACACAGTCATCTCCGGCGAAAACGCTGCTGTGCAGGCTGTCTTGGATGATCTGTCAAAACTTGGAATTTCATCCAAGCCGCTCGCCGTTTCCCATGCCTTTCATTCCCCGCTCATGGATTCGATTCTGGATGACTTTGAATCAGTCGCGCGACAGATTCATTTCACCCCCCCGCGCATCTCTCTAAGCTCGAACCTGTTCGGCGGTATTCTGGAACAGGATCAACCCCCGGACGCCGCTTATTGGCGGCAGCACATCCGCGCAGAAGTTAAATTCGCCGAAGGGATGCAGTCTCTCGCCAGCCTGGGCATCGCTGCCTTCATTGAAATTGGCCCCAGCCCCACCTTACTGGGCATGGGCAGGCATTGCCTGCCAGAGTCCAAAGCCGCATGGCTGCCTTCTTTACGACAGGGACAAGACGACTGGCAAATCATTTTGGACAGCCTCGGCAAACTCTACACCCAGGGCGCGGATGTAAATTGGGATGGCTTCGATCAAGGATACCCGCGTCAAACTGTGTCCCTGCCCAATTATCCATTTGAACGCCAACGCTATTGGCTTGAACCAATTGAAAAAAAGAATGCAGCCCAGCCAAGCCTTCCGCCTGTTGTGGCAATCTCTGCAAGCCTTGAAGCAACACCTTTCCCTCGTTCTAAAAACGATAATGGCAGAGGTATCGATCACGGCAATCACAAAGCGCCAAAGGCAAAACAACTCCCCGCCAGCGGGCTGGATCGTACCTCCCTGTTGAATACTGAACCAGCAAACCGCCAGCGCACATTGGAAGATTTCATCCAGCGGCAAGCCGCCCGCGTTCTGGGACTGGACCCTGCCCGGCTCGATATTAATCGACCATTGGACACAGTCGGACTCGATTCGCTGATGGCCATCGAACTCAAGAACTCACTCGAATCCAAATTGGGTATCACTCTTTCAATCGCCAGCCTGCTTCAAGGCCCAACGATCTCCAGTCTTGCCACAGAAATGCTTGAAAATCTGGATTCACCCGCGGCTGCAAACGATACGCCGCTGGTCATCACACTTGATCCGTCAAACGAGAGTCCGCTTTCTTATGGGCAACAGGCGCTCTGGTTCCTGCACCAACTGCTGTCGGAAGAAAATTCATTCAACGTGGCGGGCGCGGTTCGCATTCTCGGTGAATTGGATGTTGCCGCTCTTGAAAGCGCTCTCCAACAAGTCGCAGCGCGCCACGAAGCGTTGCGCAGCACCTTCCATGTTGTGGAAGGTGAGCCGATCCAGCGCGTCCATGCATCCAGACATGTTCAATTACATGTTGAAGATGCGTCAGACTTCAGTCAGGAAGAATTACACAATATACTCGTTACCGAAGCGCATCGTTCCTTCGATCTGGAAAACGAAGCAGCCATACGCGCGCTGTTATTCACAAGGAAGGAAATTTCAGAAAATATCCTTCTGCTATCGATGGATCACATCATCACGGACTTCTGGTCAACGACTGTGTTGGTGCGCGAACTACTCGCAGCCTATGAGGCGGCTAAATCCGGCCAGGCAATTGAACTGCCGCCACCCCCCGCTCGTTACTCGGATTATGTTCGCTGGCAAAAAAATCTACTGGAGAGTCCACGAGGCGGGCAACTCTGGGAATACTGGCAAAACAAACTTTCCGGCGAACTCCCGGCGCTGAACCTGCCCACAGACCGGCCGCGCACAGCCAGGCAGACCTATCACGGCGGCTCCGAGCACATCTTTATGGATGCAGACCTTTACAAGGGATTGAAATCCATCGCCCAGGAAAACGGCTCGACATTATTCATGACCTTGTTGGCCGCCTTTCAAACTTTGTTGCATCGTTATTCGAATCAAGAGGAATTCATTGTTGGTTCTGTCACCGCCGGACGAAGTCACTCGGAACTGGCTGACTTAATCGGCTATTTCATCAATCCCATTGCGCTGCGCGCGGACTTTTCCGGCGCGCCAACATTCCATGAAGTCCTTCAGCGCGTCCGCCAAACCACACTGGGCGCTTTTGAACATCAGGAGTATCCGCCAGCCCTGCTCGCCAAGCGCCTGGGGTTACAACGCGATGCAAGCCGTCCGCCATTATTCGAGACGATGTTCATTCTGCAGAAGGCCCAGGAAGCGGACGTGCAGGCGCTCAGTCCGTTTGCGCTGGGAATCGACGGCGCGCGCATGGAGATGAGTGGCCTTGTTTTTGAGTCCATTGCGCTGGGCGGTGAACCCGCTCAATTTGACCTGACCCTGATGATGGCTGAGACGGAACAAGGGATGGCCGCCGCGCTTCAATACAATACCGATCTATTCGACCCCGCCACCATCCAGCGTATGTTGAAGCATCTCCACGCTTTGTTACAGGATATAGTGTCCGATCCGCTGAAACCGGTATCGTCTTATTCCTTGTTGGACGAATCGGAACGCGGGCAGCTGCTTGTTGAATGGAATGAAACGCAAACGGATTATCCGCGCGATCTTTGCATTCATGATTTGGTCCAGGAACAGGTGAGGCGCACGCCCAATGCAGTCGCTGTCCAATTTGAAGATGAGAGCCTGACCTACCGGGAGTTGGATAAGCGCGCCGATGAATTATCCAAAACCCTCACCCGTCAAGGCGTCAGGCCGGGGACGTTGGTTGGCATCTTTGCGCACCGCTCGTTGGATATGTTGATCGCACTGCTTGGCGTTCTCAAAGCGGGCGGCGCGTACCTGCCTTTGGATCCATCCTTCCCACCTGAGCGGCTGGCGTTCATGCTGGCAGATTCCGGGGTATCCATTATTTTGACCCAGTCCAGCCTTCTGCCTGTCGTGCCGGAGAATCAAGCGCTGGTACTCTGTTTGGATGCTCCCGAACAAGCGCCTTCGACAAAAAGAAAAAAGAAAGCTCTTTCCGCACAACCCGGCGATCTTGCCTACATCATCTACACTTCCGGTTCCACCGGGAAGCCGAAAGGCGTTCAAATCCATCATCAGGCAGTGGTCAACTTCCTGTGTTCGATGCGCGCGAGTTTGAATATAAAAGAAGGCGATGCCCTTCTCGCTGTGACAACTCTTTCCTTTGATATTGCGGTCCTTGAGCTTTTGCTGCCGCTGACAGTGGGCGCGCGAGTTGTCATTGCCAGTGCAGAGGTTGCTGCTGAGGGCGCACTGCTGGCAAACGCCCTGGCCGATTCGAATGCAACGTTCATGCAGGCCACGCCAGCCAGTTGGCGGTCATTGCTTGAGGTGGGTTGGAAGGGAAAAGGCGACCTGAAAATTCTATGCGGCGGCGAGGCGCTGACAAAAGACCTCGCAGAGCGATTACTGGAATGCGGCGCTCAGTTATGGAATCTTTACGGTCCAACCGAGACGACGATTTGGTCTGCCATACATCAAGTTACTTCAAACACCAACCTTGGAATATCCAACACGGTTCCAATTGGCAGACCTATCGCAAACACACAGATCTATATTTTGGATCCCAATCTACAACCCGCCCCTGTAGGTGTGATCGGTGATCTTTATATCGGCGGGGATGGAGTCAGCCGCGGCTATCTACACCGCCCTGAACTGACTGCTGAACGGTTCATTACGAATCCATTTGATGCTTCTTCTGTTATCTATAAAACTGGTGATTTAGCCCGCCATCTCCCTGATGGGAATATCGAGTTCCTTGGACGAAGCGATCAACAAGTGAAAGTGCGCGGCTTCCGCATCGAGACGGGAGAGATTGAAGTTGCATTGACGGAGCATCCCTCTGTGCAACAGGCGGTTGTAGTGGCTTGGAAGGAAAGATCGTCAGATGCGAGTCTGGTTGCTTATGTGGTGCCAGCCCCGGCGGAGAAGGAAGCGGAGGCCAGTCAATTGCGGGAATTCCTGCGCGCAAAACTTCCTGAATATATGCTGCCGTCCATTTTTGTCAATCTCGAATCGTTGCCCCTTACCCCCAATGGAAAAGTGGACCGCAAGGCATTGCCGCAGCCCGCGCTGGTGCGCCCCGACCTGAGAGCGCCGTATGTCGCGCCGCGCACACAACTGGAAAAAGAACTGGCGGAAATTTGCGCGCAAGTGCTGGGATTGGAAAAACAAAACGGGAGTTTTGCCGTTGGCGTGCATGATAACTTTTTTGATCTGGGTGGTCATTCATTATTGGGAACGCGTTTGGTTTTTCTATTGCGTGAAAAATATCAACTCGACACTGCGCAGTTGCCTTTGCGGGCGTTATTCGAACAACCAACGGTTGCCAACCTTGCCAGGATCATCGATGTAGCCATGAAAGGGGAGGTGGCTTATGCGAGCCGCGGTAATTTTATTCAGAGCGGCCAATTAAGTTTGGAAGAGTTGAATGCAGAAGCGCTGCTCGACCCGGACATTACTGCGGGTGATCTGGTTTATGAGCATGTCGGTGAACCAAAACATATTTTGTTGACAGGCGCGACTGGCTTCGTCGGCGCATTCCTGCTGCACGATCTGCTGATAAAGACATCGGCCGATATTCATTGCCTGTTGCGGGCGGATGATTTGGAGCAAGGTTTTCTTAGATTGAAGCGCAACCTGGATTCCTATTCATTGTGGGACGACTCGTTTGCAGGACAGATCAAACCGATCCTGGGTGATTTAGGCGCGCCGCAGCTAGGTCTGACAAACGAAGTCTTTGAACGGCTCGCCATTGACATAGATGTGATCTATCACAACGGTGCGATGGTTAACTTTGTTTATCCATATCACGCGCACAAAGCTTCCAATGTGCTTGGCACACAGGAGGTTTTACGGCTTGCGAGTCGGGTTAGACTAAAGCCGGTTCATTTTGTTTCCACTTTATCGATTTTGTATTCAGGCGGAATTAACGATGGACGGATATTTAAAGAAGACGTGGATTTGGATCAAGTCGGCGCGCCGTTTGGCGGCTATGCCCAAAGCAAATGGGTGGCGGAGAAGCTGGTTGCGCAAGCGGGCAGGCGTGGCATTCCGTATGCCATTTATCGCCCTGGACTGGTTTCGGGCCACAGTGTCTCCGGCGCATGGAATACAGACAACCTGATCTCCAGTATGACTCGCGCCTGCATCCTTTTGGGAAGCGTCCCCACTCTGGATGTAATGGTCAATATTGTCCCGGTGGATTTTGTGAGCAGCGCAATCGTGCAGCTTTCAAAAGAGCCAGGGAATTTTGGCAAGGTCTATCATCTCGATAACCCCGAGCCGCTGCACTTCAGCAAACTGGCAGACTGGATGACCAGCCAGGGCTTCAATGCCCGTAAGGTTTCCTTTGATGAATGGCGCGCGGAACTATTCAGGCAGTCTGTTTCCATCGCATCCGACGGATGGGAATCCTACCTGCCTTTGATCGAAGAGGTGGAAGAGAAACAGGTTTTCATGCCGGATTTCGATCTCACGAATACGCTGACCGGATTGAATGGCAGCGGCATCCTGTGTCATCCGGTAAATGATCAGTTGTTCTCGGCATACCTGAAATATTTCACTCCCAACGGATTCCCTGAAATACCAGAAGCCAGGGCAAAGTGAATCAAACTCCATCCAACCCGGGCCATTGGCTGGTTTGCCCACAACCTAATGCGGGCGCGGAAACCCGCTTGTTTCTCTTTCCCTATGCGGGCGGCGCTCCAACAGCATTCCATACATGGTCTGCCGGGCTTCCCGGCCATGTGGAAACATGGATCGCGTATTATCCGGGCAGAGGCTCACGCTACCATGAGCCTCCCATCAACGAGCTGCATGTTTTGGTTGAAAAGATCAACCATGCCATCCAGCCGTTATTAGACAAGCCGTTTATTTTTTTGGGTCACAGTATGGGGGGCATGGTCGCTTTTGAACTTGCGCGGCGTTTGCGTCGGAACAATCTTCCCCAACCCCAAATTCTTTTCGTTTCGGCTTGCGGCGCGCCGCACATCCCCAACCCAAACCCGCCCATGCACACATTGCCAGACGCTGATTTTATAAAATCGCTGCAGGCGCTCAACGGCATCCCCGCTGAAGTTCTATCCCATTCCGAGCTGCTGCAATTGCTCCTGCCGGCATTGCGCGCTGATCTTGAAGCCATCGAAAATTTTGAATACACCCCCGATCACCATCGGCTTGCCTGTCCCATCATCGCATTCGGAGGCAGCCATGATCCGTGCGTGAGCCGCGAACGATTGGAAGGCTGGGCATTGCACACCAACACCTTCAGGTCACACTATTTTGAAGGAGATCACTTCTTCATCAACACCGCGCGCGAATCAGTCATGGCAGAGATAATGTCTTCGTATGCAAAAAGATAACTGGATTTCTCCGCCTGATACACTCGATTTGGAGATTCGACACGTGGACATCTGGCGCATCCCTCTTGATGCTGCGACGCCGCTCGACTCAAACCTGCAAGCTGATTCCGTTAAATGGGCAGTATCCACGCTGTCAGCGGATGAAACCGAACGCGCGGCGCACTTCCACTTTCCCGCAGATCGAGACCGCTTCGTTATCGCGCATGGGAGCCTGCGCGACATACTGTCTCGGTATCTCAACTGCCAGCCCGGGGAAATAACTTTTTCCGTCAATCAATATGGAAAGACTGCATTAAATGGTCACAAACTGAAATTCAACCTTTCGCACTCAGGCGGACTCGCCCTGGTTGCAGTAACGCAAGGACAAGAAATCGGCGTGGATGTGGAGCGCACCCGCGCCGATATGGAGCATGAAGAGATTGCCGCCCGCAATTTTTCTCCAGGCGAAATTTTCGAGTTGTCGGCTTTGCCCACGGAACAAAGGGCTGCTGGATTCTTCAATTGCTGGACGCGCAAAGAGGCCTACATTAAAGCGCAAGGGCAGGGATTATCACTTCCATTGGAAAGTTTTGATGTCTCGTTATCCCCTGCCGAACCCGCCATCCTTCGTGATACCCGCCCCGACTCACAAGAATCTGCGCGCTGGACCCTGCTCGCACTGGATGTCGATCCACAGTATGCAGCGGCTGTGGCGGTTGCAGGCAGGGATTTGGAATTCAGATTATGGAACTGGGACAGGTAACGCGAGTTGTGGCGCACTTAAATTATTCAGTGACCGCAGCGCTTCCCAGGCAATTAAGATTGTCATCCCCTTTTTGATATAAACGATACAAATCATGTTCAGGGACAATGCAATACAGATCCACTAACGTTGAAGAAGCGTAAAACCCATCACTCAGAGAGGCCAGATAGACCGGGCGCTCAGGGAATGTCTCTTCAATCAGGCCCAATGCGAGTTGGGAATCAAAATGAAAGGGGTCTTGCGTCGCCCAACCAACGACAGTTACATCCGACCGCGTGTTTTGGATCGTGGTGAAGTACCGAAAAATAAAATACTCATCGGTGTCTGTGTACCATTCCGCGATCACCACTGAATTGGGCTCCAGGCTTGCCAAGGTCCGGCTTCCGAAATCATACGCGCTCGTGTCACCGCGTTTGTTGGGGTTGATGTAATAGGCTAAACCGTCACGAACGCCGACACCGATATTGGGAATGCCGATGACAGCGTCATTCAACCCGTTCATTTGGGCGAGGCCGGGCAGCACAGTGTAGAAGAATGGAGTCGCTGCCAGCAGTAATGCGAGAATGCCCGGCAGTAGAAAATGCATCTTTCGCGGCATCAGGCGCAGGGCGGAGTTTGACCCGCTGGCCATTAGCATCACCCAAAATATATAGGAGGTGATGAAAAAGGTAAATTGATCCGTCACTCGGTAGAAAATCCCAAACAAGGCGAAGATCATAAAAAACGAAACCAGTTTTCGGGACGACGCGTCTTTATCGTCAAACACGTTGCGAATACCAAGCGCGCCCAGGACCATTCCAACGGGCCCAAATTGCACCATCAGGAAGAAAATGTAACTCAACAGGCTTTGTCCCAAAAGAATGGGAGAGAATGTCCCAAGCTGGCTTAGGAACGTCGAACCGACCACGGGACCCATGCTCTCGCTGAACGGGATGCTTCTGGACATCCTGATAAATTGAAGGATGTAGAGGGAAAACCCAGCCAGATACCCCACAATCGGCAGGAGGATTTTCTTCCAATGAGCAATGCGGAAACCGCGATAACGAGGGGCTGAAAGAAAATAAAGAGCCAGGGCAGGCAATGCGAGAAATGCAAGGATATGCGTGGAAGCCGCCAGCCCTAGAAAGAACGCGCTGTATAACAGGGAAGTGTTTTTGTCTGTTCGTTCCCATTGACCAAAGAAGTAAAAGCTGACCAACAGTAGAAAAATAAATAAAGTGTAGACTTCGGGAGTGGATGAATGCCACCAGAACGTATGGGAAACAGCCAGGGAGAAACTTGCGTACAAGGCGGCAAAACGCGATTGGGTAAGTTCAAAACAAAGTAGAAATACCAACGCGACAGACGCGGCTCCAAAGATTGCGGAGATAAGATTGACCAGCCACAGGGGGTCAGCGAACGGGAAGGTTTTGACGAGCAGATGTCCCATGACGATATAGAAGGGATGATCCCACGCCGCAACCCCGACTCTTGCAAAGATATAAGGGTCTGGAGAAAATTCATCAGGAGACATTTCTGCCAAAACGAAGGACTCGCCTGAAATAGCTTCGCTTTGCAATTTTGTTCCATCGCCCCAGGCAAGCGAAGGGAGCAGCGTATATAAATAAAACACAGCTGTCAGAATAAAAACAAGGAGTACGGTTGGTTTTTTGTCAGGCATGGGCCGGGAAGGGTATCTAAAATTGGATGGAGCATTTGTCATCCAGGGCGGCAGCCTGGGTTATACCCAGCGCGGTCACAAATTACGCTTTTTCAAAGGCGGGAAAGCGCAATTTGCACCCTGCGGGCATGATATACCCTGCGGCATGATATGACCGTGGGCATTATATGAGGGGCAGGTCAGTTTGCCTGCCTCATGCTTTTGTGGATAAGCTCTTCCGAATGGATAGAACCGTCATGCCGATGAACAGCAAAATCGCAACTTCGTTCAACAGTCCGCCCCACATGCGCAGGGTGTGCCAATTGGCGTAATTCGCAAGGACGCGCAGCACAAGCGAAGCGTGTAACAAAATCAGGTGGATGTAAAACGCAGGTTGGAAATTGATGGGCAGGCCCAGGATGGCGGGAAAGATGATCGGCGCGTGACCGAAGATCATGGAGATGACAAAGCCCACAAAGACGGCGTGCAGCGCCGCATCATATCTTGGACCTGCAACCTGTGCGCCAAACCCCAGGCTTAATCCTCCGCCGATGCCGAGCCAGATCAGCCCCAACGCCAGGCACCACGCGATGTAGCGGGTGAGCGGAAGTCTGTGTTTCAGGTTCCGCCAGGCGATGTCGTTTGGGATCGACCAAAGCGCCAGCAGCAGTAAGCCCAATCCGTTCAAGCGTGTGCCAAGTTGGATATTGGCTGTGGCAATGATGATGCCGCCGAAAAGGATGGCAATGATGATGCCGAACAAAACCTGCTGTATCCGCGCGGGACGCAGGACGCGGCTGAGTTCCAGGCGCTCGCCTGCGATGGTCAACACGAGGAACGCCTGCCAGAACAAGACCACCTGAAAGATCTGCCAGCCGAACAGCCAGAGCAGGTTGCCTGTGAACCACGTCAACGCGCCGAGCAGCATGGTGACGGTGTGCAGGGCAAATTCACGGCGGGTGATCTCAGCCAGGATCGCCACCCCGCCGAGGCTGGCGAGGGTTAGCAGGATCGGTCCCAGCGGCAGAGTCTGAATCAGTAACGTGACCAGCCACCCCAGTCCAGCCAGAAGCGGGGGCAGGTACATCCATTTTTGTTTCATCGCCACGGCGCGTTCGAGCGTGATCAGCGTCCCTAAAAATCCGGAGATCATCAGCGGACCGTGAAGCATGGCGAGGGAGGGAGCCAGTGCGGGCAGTTGCCAGCCGAGGCGCATGAGACCCGCCCACAGCCCCGCAAGCAGGGCAAGGATGGCGAGGACGAGAAAGGGAAGAGGGAAGCGATTAGGCATGCGATTGATTAAACCACAAAGCGGACTTCTGTCACAGTTTTTCTCCGAACTATCATGTAGAATCAAACCATCCTAGATAGGAGATTTGCCATGTTCAAAAAATATTTTTCTTTTCTTTTTGTCGCAGGGTTGCTGATTCCCGCGACGGCTGCCCTTGCCAAAGGGAATTTCGATTACGTCACGGTTAAGGGACCAGGTATCACGGGTGAGATCAATATCACCAACCCCGCATTGACGGAGGATTTTTTTGCCTTTGCCGATTTTTCGCAGGGAGAAGCGCCCGCGCCCGCCGACCCCGGAGAGGGGTATCAAGTAATTCGTGTCTATGTTGAAACCGTGGATAACAAACCGACAGACCAGGTCTTTGACCAGCTTCACTATTACCCATACACAGGCTATGTGTTTTATGATGGCATCGTGAACGGTGAGTCAGAGTATGATGGCAAATGGTACGCTGCCAACCCCGCAGCAGACGCACCCTTCCGCGCTGTGCTGGCGGAGCGTGCGCGCTTGAACTGGATTCCGATGGCAGTCGTGGTTTTACTTATGACGGGATTCTTTATTGCATATCTAAAAAAGTAGGTCACGCACTAAGAGAGCGTTTCTTAAGTCAGACCCTAAAGGTTTTCGCCGCAAAACAGAACCATCATTTGCAAAAAAGCGCCCACAAAACGGCGTTTTCGTAACCGTGGGAAACCTTTAGGGTCTTTGCCTACGAGTTAAGAAACAGT
>JAUXWL010000199.1 GCA_030680155.1 Anaerolineales bacterium | reverse complement strand
GCTTCGAGTCCCGCAGGTCCCGCGCCGACGATGAGAATTTCATCGTCCTTCTTTTTCGGCGCAATGAGCTCGGGATGCCAGTCGCGCCGCCATTCTTCGCCCATGGTGGGATTTTGCGTGCAGCGAATGGGTACGAAACGCGTATCACCCGTGACACAAATATTACAGCCAATGCACTCGCGGATGTCTTCATGCCTGCCCTCTTTGATCTTGTTCGGCAGGAACGGGTCGGCAATCGACGGACGTGCCGCGCCAATCATATCCATGATGCCGCGCTCGATGGCAGAGACCATTGAATCAGGTGAGGTGTAGCGTCCCACACCGACGACTGGTTTTGTAGTCAGTTGCTTGACGAAGGAAATATATTTTTCCTGATGTCCTTCTTTGCCAAAACGTGACGTAACTGAATCATTCGCCCAATTGCTGATGTTGACATCCCACAGGTCGGGCAGTTCTGCCAGCATGGAGACGATCTCGCGTCCCTCGCCGTCGTGCTGGATGCCATCCGCGCCGAGCAGTTCATCCACGGCAAAGCGGACAGCCACTGCACAAGTATCGCCGACAGCGTCCTTTGTGTCCTCGATCAGTTCGCGGAAGAAGCGCACGCGGTTTTCCAGTGAACCGCCGTATTCATCGGCGCGGTCATTTTCTTTCGACATGAGATGGAAAGCCAATGTCATATTGTGCGCGGCGTAGCAGTAGATAATGTCAAAGCCTGCCTTCTTTGCTCGAATCGCCGCATTACGATGCCATTTGCGGATCTGTTTCAGGTCGTCTTTGGAAGCGGCGCGAGTCTGCCCAGGTTCATATCCGCCGCCGCCTGCAATGCCCATCGAACGCACGCCGAATGCAGTTGCGCGGGAAACCATGTTCGCTGCGTCATGCCCGTTGTAGGTTAGTTCGATGCCTGCCAACGCGCCATGCTTGTGGACGGCTTCGGTCATCAACTGCCAGGTGGATATATCAGCATCGTCCCAAATACGCCCCTCGAAATACGGCGAAAGGTCGGTGGTGTGGTGAATCTCCGTCTCTTCCGTGCAGACCACGCCCCAGCCGCCCTCGGCTTTCATGCCGCGCATGGCGGCCATGCCCTGCGGCATACGCCAGCCAAATCCATTGCAGTGCGGCGCTTGATAAAAACGATTCGGCGCGGTGACAGGTCCGATCTTTATGGGTTGAAAGAGAATGTCATATCGGGAGGTCATATCTATTTCCTTTTATCAAGACTGAGTACGGACAGTGGACGATAGACCACCTACCATCCATCGTCCACTGTCCGTCGTCCATCGTCAGTTATTGCAATCAGGCAGAGGCGGGAAGAGACGCGCGGCGTAATCGTTCAGCAAGTCTTCCGTCCCCACAGGGAAGGTCATCATCATCGTAATCACACGGTAATCCGTATCATTCTTCGCCCAATAACGGATGTCATATTCAAAGCCGTCGTTTGCCGCGTCCACTTCATACAAGCGCAGGCCGTTATCCGTCCTGCATTCCGAAGCGATCTCATAACTGTCGTAATTCTCGAAGATGGTATCCCATGTTTCGGGGTTGAAATACGCATCGATGTCAGGTTCTTCATAACCGCATGAGAAGATCAGCGCTTCAAGATACGTCACCGCCCCGACGGAATAATTCAGCCACGTCACACTCACGCGGCTCTCCATCACCGTGTAACTGCGCTCCCACTCATCGCCGCGAAACAGGTCGCCCGTGTAATCGAGCGCGCGGTCAATATCGGCTTGTGTCGGCTCGGGGGAAATGCAGGCAGGTGTTAGAGTTGGCAATATTTCAACCACACGCGTCGGCGCAATTTGCGGTTGTGGCGTGGGGGTGGCAGATGCGCGCAAGCCGGGCAATTGGCACGCCAGCGCAAACAGAAGAACGACGATCCACAACGCTGATTTTGTTTTCATTTTTTTATCCCATGAATTGGATTTTTCGAAGTATAGCATGTGGAAAGAAAAATGCCCGATCTCATGAAATCGGACATTTCACCGCTTCAGACTCCACCCAGCCTGCCAGCCATCTCAATCAATTTCTCACTCTGACGATTTTTTCCAGCAATTCCAAATCTAAAATTGTGTAGAAGGCAAAGATGCCAAACCTTAACGCAAAGACGCAAGGCCGCAAGGCTTTTTTAGGATTGCCCCTGCGCCAGATGGTACTCTTGCCGATTCCGTCGAGGAAAGGTCAAAAT
>JAUXWL010000173.1 GCA_030680155.1 Anaerolineales bacterium | reverse complement strand
AATATCCTGCGCCACAAGTTACTGGAACGCGCCTTTGGCAAGGACGGCGTCCCTGCCTTACTCATCGAACAGGCGCTGCCGCAGATCGAGCAGAAAGCCAATGACCTGCTGGATCGTTTGAGTGACGGGCAAATGTCCATTCGTTTTGTCACGCAGGCGGAGTACAAAGATAAAAAACGCGACGACTTGAAAGAGACGCTCGATATTCAAATTAGCGATGCATCGGGTATGCGCAGTTATGAAATGTATTCAGGCGGCGAAGCCTTCCGCGTCAATTTTGCAGTGCGGCTGGCGCTCTCTGAAATCCTCGCCCAGCGCAAAGGCGCGCGTCTGCAAACCCTCGTCATTGACGAAGGCTTCGGCTCGCAGGATGCGCAGGGCCGTCAGCGCCTCATCGAAGCCATCAACGCAGTCAAAAATGATTTCGCTAAAATCTTCATCATCACGCATCTCGACGAACTCAAGGACGCCTTCCCGAATCGAATCGAGATCGAAAAGACCGGGCGGGGGAGTACGGTGCGGGTTGTGTGACCCGCACTTCGTGATGCGTAATTCGTAATTCGTAATTTACGCATTACGCATCACGCAGTACGCCCATGAATTATTTCATCGCCTCCACCATTCTTTTTATTCTCGGTCTCATCGTCATTTACTGGGTTCACAACCAATATCATCTCGACATCGTTGTAACCCCCGCCCCTCCGCCCGCAGATGCGCCGCTGATTTCGGTTTGCATCCCCGCGCGTAACGAAGAAAATAATATCCGCAGATGTGTCGAAGCCGCGCTGGGGCAGGATTATCCAAATCTCGAAGTGATCGTTTTGGATGACCGCTCCACCGATGCGACTCTGACTC
Organism: Anaerolineales bacterium; assembly: GCA_030680155.1. GTDB lineage: Bacteria > Chloroflexota > Anaerolineae > Anaerolineales > Villigracilaceae > Villigracilis. Next base: position 2,168 of record JAUXWL010000173.1, on the reverse strand, counting down.
TATTGAAGGATATCGCGTCCCGCGACTCTCGTCTCCTCCCAATCAGCGGCTCGGACCTGCCCCCAGGCTGGGCAGGTAAACCCCATGCCTTATACCAGGCTGCGGCAGTTGCCCGTGGCGCGTGGCTGTGCTTCGTGGACGCGGATACCTTCCTTGCGCCGAACGCACTTTCGTCCGTGTTGGCAAAGGCTCGAGAAACAGAAGCAGGTCTGTTCACGGTCATGACGCGCCAAATCCTCGGCACGTTTTGGGAGAAGGTTGTCATGCCGTTGGTGATGACCGCTCTCTCGGTGGGATTCTCCCCGCGCAAGGTCAACGACCCCAACCGCCGCGACGCTGTTGCCAATGGACAGTTCATCTTCATCAAACGTGTTGTTTATGATGCCATTGGCGGGCATGAAAGTGTCAAAGACCAGATCGTGGAAGACAAAGCGATCTCTGAGCAGGTGAAATGGAACGGCTACCGCCTCGTCATGGCGGATGGCTCGCAGGTGGTCAGCACGCGCATGTACACGTCATTAGCGACGATGTGGGAAGGCTGGACGAAAAATATTTACCTGGGATTGAGCGACCATCCGTCCATGGTATTGCTGGGCGCATTTGGCGCGACGCTGGCGTTGATCGCGGCGTTGTTCCTGCCCATCTGGACCCCGCTTGGGATTGTGTGGTATCTCAACGGCGGCGGCTGGATGGCACTGGGCGTCATCGTAAAATCGCTGATCGTGTGGGGGGCGCTGCTTTATGCAAGGGGAAGGGTCGCGCGCGGCATGGGCATCTCCGCCTGGTATGGGTGGACGACCCCGCTGGGTGCGGGCATCTTTGCCGCCATGATGCTGGTCTCGGCGTGGAAGGTAATCTCCGGTCAGGGAGTGACGTGGCGGGGTAGAAAATATCACCAAAATTTGTGACAAAAGTTTGTGATAAAAGTCCTTGACCATTCGGGCTTGATTTGTTATATTTTGCCAATTCTTGTTAAAGGTAACAAAATACAACAAATGCCGCACACATCCTTAGACCGCGAAAAGAAGATATTGGAATATTTGCAGGAACACGGGAGCGCCTCCATTCAGGAACTGGTGGAGGTTTTCGGCGTTTCCAGCATGACCATCCACCGCGACCTGGATAAACTCGCAAAGGTGGGGCAAGTCCAAAAGAAGCATGGCGGCGCAACGCTGGCGGAGAAATCCAATGCAAAGGATGACACCTGTGCGATGTGCGGCAAGCCCGTCTCGGAACGCACCCTCTTCCTCCTGAAACTGGAAAACGGGGAGGAAAAGCGCGCCTGCTGCGCCCACTGCGGCTTGATGCTGCAAAGCCGCGAATCAAGCGTCTGGCAATCCTTTACGGCAGATTATCTGCGCGGGCATATTGTCAGCGCAGGGCAGGCGGTGTATGTGATCGGGAGCGATTTGAATGTCTGCTGTGTGCCAAGCATTCTCAGTTTTGGATCGCAGGCGGATGCGGAAAAATTCCAAAAGGGGTTTGGGGGAACGCTGGCGACCATGGAGCAAGCTGTTCACTATTTGCATGGAATGATGCGCACAAGCGGCGCGTAATTCAGAAATTTTCAATCTGGAGGAATGGAGCGATATGAAAAGTTTTTTGATGTTTGTTTTGGCGGGGATGTTATTGCTTTCTGCATGTGGCGCGCCGATGAATGCCGCCGTGGAAGTAAAGGATGCCTGGGCGCGGACGGGTATGAAGGACGGCACCAGCGCCGCATACATGATGCTGGCAAATGGCACGGCGCAGGACGTTGAATTGATCGGGGCTTCATCCGATGCCGCGACTGCGGTGGAAGTCCACCTTAGCCAAATGGGCGCGGATGGCGTGATGCAGATGATGAAGCAGGAGGCGGTGGGTATCCCAGCAGGCAAAATGCTGGAACTCAAGCCTGGCAGTTATCACATCATGCTGATCGGCCTCAAACAGGAATTGAAGGTCGGCGACAGCCTCACGCTTACCCTGCATTTCAAGAACAGCGGGGATATTACCCTGACCGTCCCCGTGAAGGACGCCGCGGATATGGGCGGCTCCGGCATGGACGGTCACAATATGCCTTAAGAATCTGCGCTTGCCAGGCGCATTCTCCTGGACATCCCGCCGGTCATACCGGCGGGATGTTTTTCTATGTAAACAGCGAAAGCACACTGACAAGCGCGTATGAG
>JAUXWL010000169.1 GCA_030680155.1 Anaerolineales bacterium | reverse complement strand
AACAATATTCTCCTGCACACAGACGCTGTGCAAGCTGCTGCGTACCTGGATGTGAATGTGGCTTCCCTCGGCGTAGATTTGATGTCGCTGGGCGGACATAAATTTTATGGGCCGAAAGGCGTGGGGGCGCTGTACGTCCGCAAGGGGACGAATCTTCTCCCGCATCTGACAGGCGGCGGGCAGGAGTTCAGTCTGCGGGCGGGGACGCATAATGTGCCGTACATTGTCGGCTTTGCGGAGGCGTTGTCTCTTGCCGCGCAGGAACGCGAAACGCGGACGGAGCATGTCAAGCCGATGCGCGACCATATTATTGGCACGGTCCTCGAAACAATCCCGGATTCGAAACTAACGGGTCACCCCGAACAACGCCTGCCAAACCATGCCTCCTTTGTTTTCAAAGACGTGGATGGAAACCTGCTTTTGCAATTGCTCGATGCGGCGGGCTTCGCCTGCTCCTCAGGTTCTGCCTGCAAAACAGGCAACCCCGAACCCAGTGACGTAATCACTGCACTGGGATACTCCCGCGATTGGGCGTTGGGTTCCTTGCGAATTACACTCGGTAAAGACACTACAGCAGAACAAGTTGATTTGTTTTTGAAAAACTTACCTGCGCTTGTTGAAAAAACACGAACTCTTAGTCGCTAACTATTCATAATTACTCAGCAATCCCCTTGTGCTGAGGTTGAGATTGCTTCGCCGCCAAAGAGCAAAAGCGGCGGCTCGCAATGACGACTTATTTGACTATTGCACTATTCGACTAACCCTTGAAGACTAAAATCATCACCCTCGAATCTCACGATGACCTGATCTCCGTCCGCGACAAATTATCGTGGGCGAAGACGCCGCGCATCTTGCTGGTGTGGCCCAAGTACGAGAAAGTCACCCTGCGATTGCTGGACCTGAAAGTCCTGCAACGGCACGCGGATTCGTTGGGGGCACAGTTAGGATTGGTCACCCGCCGCGCCAATGTGCGGCGGGATGCGGAGTCTTTGGGAATTCCTGTTTTCAAATCCACGGTTTCGGCTCAAAAGGACCCGTGGGCTGCTCCTGCTCCCCGGACACAGCGCACACCTCCGCCGCCCCGCCGAGACTTGCGCGCGATACGGGATGATGTCTATGAAAAAGAACCCGCGTGGCGAACGTCGCTTTTGGGGAGGGTGGTCACTTTCACAGCGGGGGTAACTGCCGTTTTAGCGCTGGCAGGCCTGTTCGTCCCGCGTGCGGCGGTGGTTTTGCATCCTGAAACACGGACAGAGTCCGTCGTCATCCCTGTCAGCGCCAGCCCGTTG